>NZ_LHVI01000022.1:0-282297 GCF_001269755.1 Pseudomonas sp. Q12-87
GCTCCCTCGCCACATGAACCGGGTTGCAGCCCTCTTGTGGTGAGGGGATTTATCCCCGCTGGGCTGCGCAGCAGCCCCAAAAAGGATGGACACGGTCAGCCTGTTACCCAGAGGTGTCTGGTTCTGGGGTTGCTTCGCAACCCAGCGGGGATAAATCCCCTCACCACAGGGTGGTGTTTGGTCATAAATACTTTGTTGGCCTGATACACCTAACCCTCCAGCCAACCACAAACCCGTGGCGAGGGAGCTTGCTCCCGCTGGGCTGCGTAGCAGCCCCCAAAAAGGCTGAACACGGTCAGCCTGTTACACCGAGGTGTCTGGTTCTAGGGTTGCTTCGCAACCCAGCGGGAGCAAGCTCCCTCGCCACATGGTCCGGGTGGTGGTTCTGTTACCACGGGTCATTGCCCTGCCTTGGCTTCTTGCAACAACTGCTGGATGACCTGTTCCTGCTCACCGTAGCGCCCTTCGCCGAAGTGGCTGTAGCGCACCTGCCCCTTGGCGTCGATGAAGTAATGGGCCGGCCAGTACTGGTTGTTGAAGGATCGCCAGATCGCGTATTGGTTGTCGATCGCTACCGGGTATCGGATATCCAGCTTGCGCACCTGCTCGCGGACGTTGTCGATGATCTTTTCGTAGCCGTACTCCGGGGTATGGACGCCGATGACCACCAGCCCGTCCTTTTCATACTTTTTCGCCCAATCGTTCACGTAGGGCAATGTGTGCTGGCAGTTGATGCAGTCGTAGGTCCAGAAATCCACCAGCACCACCTTGCCCCGCAATGACTCGCTACTCAGTGCTGGCGAGTTGAGCCATTGCACCGCGCCGTCCAGCGAGGGCATGGCGCCTTGGGCCTCAAGCGTTGGCATCGACGCGGCGCCCGCCTTGCTCACCACGTAATCGATCGCCATGGGCACTTTTTCCAGCAGGCTCTGTTCCAGGCTCGCCGAGCCCTGGGAAGACGTACTGGCCAGCAGGCGATCATCGACCCCCGTGCCAATCGCCACGGCAGCCAGCAGCACCACGGCACCGGTACCACGGCGCAACCAGGTGGTCACCGGCAAGGAGAGTCTGAGGCGCCCGACCAACCCGCGCCCGGCGAGGATCAGCGTTCCCAGCGACAAGGCGCTGCCCAGCCCATAAGCAAGCAACAACACGCTGGTTTCAGCGCTGGCCCCCTGCAGCATGGCCCCGGTCAGGATCACCCCCAGTATCGGCCCGGCACACGGTGCCCAGAGCAATCCGGTGGCGACCCCGATCAACACCGACGCCACAGGCCCAGCCATCCGCCCTGCCCCCGCGTCAATGCGATTGCCCAGGCTGACCAGCGGCCGCGCCAGCCAGATGCCGACCCGGCTGAAGATCAGCGACAGGGCGAACAGCACCATCACCCCCAGGGCGACTTGCCGGCCGACGCTGCTGGCACGCAACACCCACTCGCTGCTGACCACCGCCAGGCTCGACACCAGGGCAAACGTCAGCACCATGCCGCCGAGGGTCAGCAGCACCGAACGGCGAGAACGATCGGCCCGGGCGAACAAAAACGGCACCACGGGGAGAATACAGGGGCTGAGGATCGTCAGGATCCCGCCGAGAAAAGCGATCAGAAGCATGGCATCACCTCAACAGTGAGTAGTGAATCAAGAAAATCAGGCCTGCACCTGTGGCGAGAGAGCCTGCTCCCTCGCCACAGGACGGTGACCGCACCTCAGTTGTCGTTATTGCAGTTGTCGGCAAACTTGCGATAGTCCAGCGCCTGCTTATGCCCCGCCGAGTCCAGGTAGGTCATGTGGGCGTTGACCACGCCGCAGGCCGGGTTGGCGTCTTCGGACGTGGAGAGCACTCTCTGGATGTCCAGGTGGGTGCCGTAGTGGTAAGTCTGGGGCTGGACGTTGCTCTCGGCACGGGCCGACAGGGTGCAGATGTTCAGCGCGGCGAAAAGGCAGGCGGCGTAGATGGCTTTGGTGTTCATGGCATGGACCTCGATTCGTTCAATGGGAGTTTTCTGCCGAGGCCTGTTGTGTTGCCTCGATGGAAGCCATTGAATGCCGCTGAGGTATCGCGCCTGTATCGAGCCGGGTGGCTTTTTGCATCGCTGTGTATCCGCCGCGCGCCAGATACACTGCAATACAAACCGTCGCGAGCCGGGTTGGCCGGCGTCTGTAGACTGATCACAACAAAACGCCAAAGGGGTCTGGACACCATGGAACATGTCGATCACGTGTTGATAGTGGATGACGATCGCGAGATCAGGGAGCTGGTAGGCAACTACCTGAAAAAGAACGGCCTGCGCACCACCGTCGTGGCCGATGGCCGACAGATGCGCGCGTTCCTGGAAACCACCCCGGTGGACCTGATCGTTCTGGACATCATGATGCCCGGCGATGACGGCTTGGTGCTGTGCCGCGAGCTGCGCGCCGGCAAGCACAAGGCCACGCCGGTACTGATGCTCACGGCCCGCAACGACGAAACCGACCGCATCATCGGCCTGGAAATGGGCGCCGACGACTACCTGGTCAAGCCGTTCGCCGCCCGCGAACTGCTGGCTCGCATCAACGCCGTACTGCGCCGCACACGCATGCTGCCACCCAATCTGGTGGTCACCGAGAGCGGTCGTCTGTTGGCGTTCGGGCGCTGGCGCCTGGACACCACGGCGCGCCACTTGCTGGACACCGACGGCACCATGGTTGCCTTGAGCGGCGCCGAATACCGTCTGCTGCGGGTGTTCCTCGACCATCCGCAACGGGTGCTCAACCGCGACCAACTGCTCAACCTGACCCAGGGCCGGGACGCCGACCTGTTCGATCGCTCTATCGACCTGCTGGTCAGCCGCCTGCGCCAGCGCTTGCTCGACGATGCGCGGGAACCGGCGTACATCAAGACCGTGCGCAGCGAAGGCTACGTCTTTTCATTGCCAGTGGAGATCCTCGAGGCGTCGGTATGAACTTGGCGCTACGTTGGCCGCGGACCCTGGCGTCGAGGCTGTCGCTGATCTTCTTGATCGGCCTGATCCTGGCCCAGGCGCTCTCTTTCGGCGCCCAGTATTACGAGCGCTACGAGAGCGCCAAAACGACCATGCTCGGCAATCTGGAAACCGATGTCTCCACCTCGGTCGCCATCCTCGACCGCCTGCCCGCCGCTGAACGTCCGGCCTGGCTGCCAAGACTGGCCCGACGCAATTACGGTTATCTGCTTGACGAAGGCCAACCCGGCCAACCGATGGATCTTGCCGGCGCGCCCATTTCGGTAAGTTCTATCCAGGAAGCCATCGGCCAGGCCTACGACCTGAACTTCACCCATATTCCCGGCCCGCAGATGCACTACCAGGCCCACCTGCGCCTGGCTGACGGCAGCCCGCTGACCATCGACGTGCGGCCGGCGATGGTGCCCCTTTCGCCGTGGTTGCCGATGGCGTTGCTCGGGCAGTTGGCGCTGTTGATCGGTTGCACCTGGCTGGCCGTGCGCATCGCCGTCCGGCCCCTGACCCGACTTGCCGAGGCGGTGGAAACCCTCGATCCGAACGCCCATGGCGTGTGCCTGGACGAAAAGGGTCCGACCGAAGTCGTGCATGCCGCGAAAGCATTCAACACGCTGCAAGCGCGCATCGCGGCCTACCTCAAGGAGCGCATGCAGTTGCTGGCGGCGATTTCCCATGACCTGCAGACACCCATCACGCGGATGAAGCTGCGCGCCGAGTTCATGGACGATGGCATTGAAAAGGACAAGCTGTGGAGCGACCTGAGCGAAATGGAGCACCTGGTGCGTGAAGGCGTCGCCTATGCCCGCAGCATCCATGGCGCCACCGAAGCCAGTTGCCGCATCAGCCTGGATGCGTTTCTCGACAGCCTGGTGTTCGATTACCAGGACACGGGCAAGGACGTGGAGCTGTCAGGGAAAAATGCCGCCGTGATCGATACCCGTCCCCACGCCTTGCGGCGGGTGCTGGTCAACCTGGTGGACAACGCGTTGAAGTTCGGCGGCGCGGCGCAGATAGAAGTACACGTCGTTGATCATGGGCAACTGGCGATCCGGGTACTGGATCGTGGCCCTGGCATCAACGAACAGGAACTGGCCGAAGTACTCAAGCCGTTCTACCGGGTGGAAAGCTCGCGTAACCGAGAAACCGGTGGCACGGGGCTGGGATTGGCCATCGCCCAACAGTTGGCGATCGCCATGGGCGGTTCACTGACCTTGAGCAACCGCGACGGCGGCGGCCTGTGTGCGGAGTTACGTCTGAGCCCCGACGCCTCGCTCGCCAGTTAAACAAACCCCTGTGGGAGCGGGCTTGCTCGCGAAAGCGGTGTGCCAGCCGGCATTCGGTCAACTGACCTGACGCCCTCGCGAGCAAGCCCGCTCCCACAGGTGAATGTCAGGTTTTGTATTCCAGTGTGTCTGCCACGGCCAGGCATACACAAACTTGCACATTGGGCCATTGCCGACACACCCCGCTTACACCCGCTTGAAAGACTCCCTGTGTCCCCGGTCGCTGCCATGGCCGGGCCCCGACACCCAGGAGCTTCATCATGTCTACCGCCCCCCCAACCTCTGCCGTTCGCTTCCAAGGCTGGTCGCTGTTCGTCCTGCTCGCCGCCCTCGTGCTGCTGATGACCGCGCTGACCCTGGCATTCAACCCGGACCTCACCGAAGGCGTACGCAGTGCCATCCGCGCCACGGCTCGCTCATCCTTTGCCTTGTTCCTGCTGGCTTTCACTGCCTCGGCCTTCGCCGTGTTGGTGCCCTCGCCCTTGAGCCGGGCGCTGGTGCGCGAACGGCGCTTCATCGGGCTGGCCTTTGCCTTTTCCCACTTGGTACACGCCGTGCTGATCTACAGCTACGGTCAGCTCAACACCGAGTTCTGGCCCGGCCGAACCACGGTAGGCAACATCCCGGGCACCGTGGGCTACGTCTTCATCCTGCTGCTGGCCCTGACTTCCTTTAAAAGCACCACGCGCCTGATCGGTTTCAAGGCCTGGAAGCGCCTGCACGTCACCGGCATGTGGGTATTGGCGGCGATTTTTGCCTATTCCAACTTCAAGCGCATCCCGATGAGCGCCTGGTACGTGCTGCCGTTCGGGCTGATCTGCGCCGCCACCGCCATTCGCCTGGTCGGCAAGCTGGCCCAGGCCAGCAAACGCCGCCAACCCTTGCCACGCACCGTTTGATTCCGGAGATCCGTCATGTATTCAAGAACCTTGCAAGCCCTGCACACCCCTTTGGATCGAGCCGGAGCATGGCTTGCGCCGCTGAGCCTGCGCCTGTTCCTGGCCTGGGAGTTTTTCGAGTCCGGCCTGGAAAAATGGAACGGCACGAACTGGTTCGCCGACATCCAGTCCGCTTTCCCCTTCCCCTTCAACCACGTGCCGGCCAACTGGAACTGGGAGCTGTCGATGTGGGCGGAGCTGCTTTGCGCCGTCGCCCTGTTGATTGGCCTGGGCACCCGGTTCTCGGCGCTGGTGCTGATCATCGTCACCGTGGTTGCGACCGCTGCCGTGCATTGGCCGGCGGACTGGTCAAGCTTGGCCGAGCTGGCCCAGGGTTACGCGATCACCAATAAAGGCCATGGCAATTTCAAGTTGCCGCTGATTTACCTGGTGGCGCTGTTACCGCTGGTGCTGCAGGGCGCCGGGAAATTGAGTATCGATGCGCTGCTGGACAAAATATTGCAACGTCGCCACCGAGTCGCCTGAAAAAATCGAAACCTTGGGCGGCATGCAGGGGTCCAGTCTCGTATACACGCCAACCGCTGCAGGCCGCCCCGCGCCGCCGCAGCTCAGGAGACGAGGGGACAGACATGAGCATGACCGTCGGTGATTTTCTGGTGGAGCGCCTTTATGAATGGGGGGTTCGCCGCATCTATGGCTATCCGGGCGACGGCATCAACGGGGTCTTTGGCGCCTTGAACCGGGCCAATGGAAAAATCCGCTTCATCCAGGCCCGCCACGAGGAAATGGCCGCGTTCATGGCCTGTGCCCACGCCAAGTTCACCGGCGAACTGGGGGTTTGCATCGCCACCTCGGGACCCGGGGCGTCCCACTTGGTGACCGGTCTCTACGACGCCCGGATGGATCACATGCCGGTGCTCGCCATCAGCGGCCAGCAGGCCCGCGCCGCTTTGGGCGGGCATTACCAGCAGGAACTGGACCTGGTCAGCCTGTTCAAGGACGTGGCCGGGGCGTTTGTCCAGCAAGCCAGCGCGCCTTCCCAAGTGCGCCACTTGCTCGACCGCGCCGTGCGCACGGCGGTGGGCGAGCGCCGGGTTACGGCGCTGATCCTGCCTAACGATCTGCAAGACATGGAATACACCGCACCGCCTCACAAACACGGCACCGTTCATTCCGGCGTCGGCTATCGCAAGCCCAGCGTGGTGCCATACGAGGAGGATCTGCGCAAAGCCGCCGAGGTCCTCAATGCCGGCAAGAAGGTCGCTATCCTGGTCGGCGCCGGTGCGCTGCACGCCACGGATGAAGTCATCGCCATCGCCGACAAACTCGGTGCCGGCGTGGCCAAGGCCCTGCTCGGCAAGGCCGCCGTGCCAGATGACCTGCCGTGGGTCACCGGCTCCATCGGCCTGCTGGGTACCGAACCCAGCGACAACCTGATGGCCGGCTGCGACACCCTGTTGATGATCGGCTCGGGCTTTCCCTATGCCGAGTTCCTGCCGCCCGAGGGTCAGGCCCGGGGTGTGCAGATCGACATCCAGCCAGACATGCTCAGCCTGCGCTACCCCATGGAAGTCAGCCTGCACGGCGACAGCGCCGACACCCTGCGCGCCCTGTTGCCGTTGATCGAAACGAAGACCGATCACACCTGGCGCAAGAAAATCGAACACTGGCGGGAAAGCTGGGACAAGACCCTGGAAAAACGCGCCCTGCTCTCAGCCAAGCCGATCAATCCGCAACGGGTCGCGTTCGAGCTTTCGCCCCGGCTGCCGGAGCGCGCCATCATCACCTGCGATTCCGGCTCCTGCGCCAATTGGTACGCCAGGGACATCAAGATCCGTCGCGGCATGATGTGCTCGCTGTCTGGTGGCCTAGCCTCGATGGGCGCCGCCGTGCCCTATGCAATCGCCGCGAAATTCTGTCATCCGGACCGGCCGGTGGTGGCCCTGGTGGGCGACGGCGCCATGCAAATGAACAACATGGCCGAGTTGATCACGGTCGCCAAATACTGGCGCACCTGGGCCAACGGCACTTGGGTCTGCGCGGTATTCAACAATCGGGATCTGAACCAGGTGACCTGGGAACAACGCGTAATGGAGGGCGACCCGAAATTCGAGGCCTCCCAGGACATTCCCGACGTGCCCTACCACCTATTCGCCCAGTCCATCGGTTTGAAGGGCATCCTCGTGCTCGACGGAGACGACGTGGCCGCCGCCTGGGATGAAGCCCTGGCGGCGGATCGCCCGGTCTTGATCGAATTCCGTACCGACCCGGACGTCGCACCGTTGCCGCCGCATATCAAATTGGAACAGGCGAAGAAATTTGCCACAGCCCTGCTCCAAGGAGACCCGAACGAGGGCGGTATCGTCGTGGAAACCGCCAAACAGGTGCTCGGCGCCTTGTTGCCGGGCCATCGCAAGGACAAAGAGTGAGGCGTGACTGAATGCACACGGGTGAGCTGACTCGTCGGTATGAACGGGCCCTGCTACTGGCCTTCTGCATATTATGGGGTTGGCTGGCGATCGCGCCGGTCAAGCGTAGCGACTGGCTGGCGGAAAACCTGCTGGTCATTGCCTTGTTGGTCGTCCTGGTGAGCGTCCACCGCCGATTCAGCTTTTCCCGGCTATCGGCCACGCTGGTATTCGTGTTCCTTTGCATTCACGAAGTGGGCGCCCACTACACCTACGCCAAGGTGCCTTACAACGCGTGGTGGCAGGCCTTGACGGGGGCCCAATCCCTGGACCAACTGATGGGGTTCCAGCGCAACCAGTTCGATCGGCTGGTACACCTCAGCTATGGCCTGCTGTTGGCCTATCCAGTGCGCGAGGCCTTGCTGCGGGTCGCGCCCGTAACCGGGTTCAGCAGCTATTTCATGGCTTGGTGCCTGATTCTGGCGTCGTCGGCCGTTTACGAAATCGTCGAATGGTTGGGCGGCGCCTATATAGGCGGCGATACCGCCAAGGCCTTTGTCGGCGCGCAACAAGACCCTTGGGACTCACAAAAGGATATGGCCTTGGCGGCGCTTGCCGCGTTCATGGCCTTGCTGGCTGCCGCCGCAGTCAGCTACTTGCGCCAACGGGACTTCGCCCGTGAATGGGCACTGCGCTTCAAGGCGCCTACATAACGACGATAACGCAACCGTGCATCATTTTTGATCATGACTAAGTAAATCTGCCCATCAGCCGATACAAGACAGGTGCGGGTGAAATCGCTTTTTGGCTGACGATTTATTTTTATGATTGAAGATACTGGCAATGACTCAACCGTTCTTACCCCGGGTTCGTCTACCCGAAGCTTCACCCGTCGTACCCTGCCGGCCATCATGTTCCTGCTGTTCGCCATGTCCGCACTGGCAATCGCCGTACTGCTGAACATTACCCAGGCGCAGGATCAGCGCGCCCGTGAACAGAGCCTGTTTTTTGCCCAGCGGGCCATTGACGGCATCCGGACCGGTATCGGCCGGGATTTGAACGATTACTCCAAATGGAGCGACGCCTACCGGCACCTGCACGTAAAGGTGGACAAGACGTGGGCCTATGATGAGGAAAACGTCGGCAGTAGCGTTTATTCGCTTTATGGCTATCAGGCCGTGTTCGTCATTTCCCCGGCAGGCAAGACCGTCTATTCCGTCATTGACGGCCAGATGAGTGATGCCGATGCCGGCACATGGTTGGCCGGCGACCTGAAGGCGTTGAGGAAAAAGGCCAGCGCCCCGGACAAGCGCGATGAGGTGATTGTCGAGCTGCTGCATCACGGCGATGCGCCAGCATTCGTTGCTGCCTCCGCCATCTCCACCGGCACGGACAACAGCGTGCGCGAAATACCCGGCCCCCCCAGCCTGATGCTTTTCGTCAAAGTCCTCGACCCTGGATCCCTGCAAAACCTGGCAAGGGACTTTGTCCTGCCCGAGGCCCATATCGCCAGAACGCCAGGCCCGGATGAGACCGCCCAATGGGTCCTTGATCCGTTAAGCCAGGAAGCCCTGGCATGGCGCCCCTTGACCCCTGGCCAGGACCTGCGCAAGGTTCTGCTGCCGTTGCTGGTCGTGGCACTGCTGATCCTGGGAATCCTGGCGCTGTTGGTGTTGCGCCATGCCCTGGCCATGCTGCGCGAGCAGGAACGCCAGTATGCCAGCGTCCTCGCCCACCGAAAGGCGCTGGAGCGCAGTGAGGAACGTTTCCGGGACATCGCCGAGGTGTCTTCTGACTGGTTGTGGGAAGTCGACTCGAACGGCGCACTGACTTATCTGTCGGAACGTTTTGAACAGGTGACCGGGTTCGCCCCCCGGGAGTGGCTGGGCAAGCCCCTGCACCGGCTGTTGCACCCCCACGGCGGATCGATTTCGATCGCCCAATGGCTGCTCGGCGGTGCCAACAGCGGCGCCTCGGTACCGCTGTTGTGCGAGTACACCGCGCGCAACCAACGTGTGCGCACCTGCAAACTTTCCGTGCGGGCCATTGATGCCGGCACCCTGGGCTTTCGTGGCACCGCCACCGACATCACCGACGAGCTGCGGGCACTGGCCCAGATCAAGCACCTTTCCCTCCACGACCCGCTGACCGGGCTGGCTAACCGCAATCGTTTGTTCGATTGCCTCAGCGAACACCTGGACCCGGCCAATGGTGCGCCCTTGGCGCTGTTGAACCTGGACATGGACCGGTTCAAGCCAGTCAATGACTCCCTGGGGCACGCCGTGGGCGATAAGGTGCTGAAGGAAGTGGCCCATATTCTTCAACAAAACGTGCGCGGCACCGACCTGGTGGCCCGCCTGGGCGGTGATGAGTTTGTCATTGTCATGCCCAACCCCGGCAGTGCGCAGGACCTTGATCAACTCTGTGCACGCCTGATCGACTGTATGCAACGGCCCATGCACCTGGACGGTAATACTTTGTACCTGGGGATGAGCATCGGCGTTGCCTGGTCGCAGCCGGGCGAGACACGGGCAGACGAGCTGTTGCGCCACGCCGACATCGCCTTGTACGCGGCCAAGGCGGCAGGCCGTAATACCTGGCGCGTGTACGTGGAGGCCATGGGAGACCTGGCCCGCGACCGTCGGCGATATGAGCAGCAACTGCGCGATGCCATGCAAGGCGACCAACTCGAGCTGCGCTACTTGCCGCGCTTCGACATGAATGCCGAGCAATTGCACGGCTTTGAAGCCCAGACCTTCTGGCATCATCCGGAGAAAGGGGAACTGGGCGGCTCTGACTTTATCCCGGTCGCCGAAGCGTCGGGCCAGTTGGAAGAGCTGGGGGCCTGGATGCTGATCAACGTCTGCGAAGAAGCGGCGACTTGGCCGCCAGCCGTCAGCGTCTCCGTCGCCGTGTCACCCAAATGGTTCAACAGCAGCTTTCTGCTCAACCAGGTGCAAACGGCCCTCCAGGCGAGCGACCTGGCGCCTCATCGCCTGACACTGGAAGTCGCCGAAGGCGTCCTGCTGTCCGACCACCAGACCGTCGCCACGACGCTCCATGCGCTCAAGGACCTTGGCGTGCGAATCAACATCGACAAGTTCGGCACCAGCATCGCGTCCCTGCGGGAAGTATTGAACCAGCCGTTCGATGGCATTCGCTTCGATCGCAACATCCTCTCGCAACTGGGCCTGGAGCATGACCACGAAGGCGTCCTGGCGATGATCCGCCTGAGCCGCAGCGTAGGGCTGATGGTCACCGCCGAAGGCATCGAGAATGCCCGCCAATTCAGCCAACTGCGCAGCGTCGCGTGCGACCATGTACAAGGCCCCTACTTCGGCTCCGCACTGCCCCGCTCGGAAATGGCGTCGTTCTTCACGACACCGCGCTGGCTATAGACTCGACACCTTGTGGCTTGCTCGCGAAGGCGTCGGCACAGCCAGCACCATTGCCAACCAAGTCAACCGAGTCAACCGAGTCAACCGTGCAAGCAAGCCCTTTCACTGCAAACGCTACAAACTCAACCGCCCCCGCTCTTCCTCGGTCAATCGCTGCCGTGTCTGTTCATCCAAGGGGCCGGCACCGAGGACCTGGACCGGGCTGGCCGGGTCGTAGGTCCGGGGGGCTTCGCGGCTGGCACCGTCGCGGGACGGGGCCAGTTGCTCGGAGCCGAAGCTCACCACTTGTACGGTAAATACCGACGCCTGGTTCTGCCGCGCCGCGTTCTGCTGCTGGCGCGCCACATCTTCGGCCGCCTGGGTGGCCGAGGTCGCTGCCGAGCTGGCGGAGGTGATCGCACCGGTGTTCACCGAGGCTGCCAGCGGCACGCCGGAGGACTTGCCCTGGGTCTGGATGTTCGCCGCGTTCACCACCGTCAACGCCGCGATGTTGACGTTGCCCGACACCCGGATCCCCGCCTCGCCCGCATCGATGGTGCCCAACGGCGCGATCAGGTCGATATCCCCCGGCGCCACTTCGGCAATCGGGTTGAGGGTGGCGATACCGGCACCGGTACTCGGCACCGACGGCGACAGCGTCACGTTGCCCCAGGTGTCGTACAAGCGCTTGGGCGGCGTATACACCACGGTGGTCTTCGAGCCGCGGCCGGCGTTGATATCGCCCTGGGCCGACCAACCGAGGATCGAGCCGCCAAAAGTGGTCATGATTCGGCTCTGCCCCAGCAGGATGCTGTTCTGCGCATACAACTGGATATCGCCCTCACCCTGAGTGATGACCCCGGCGGTGGATGGCGGCGCATTGCCCTCAATGCCGAATGTTTGCCCGCCGCCCGGGGTAAGCATCTGGATACTGCCGCCGAAATCGGTGTGCACCCCCGCCCCGCCGAACATCGTGATGTCGCCCTTGTAGGTGATCGGATTGCCCGCCACGTCCTTGGTCGGGAACAACAAGTCGATAGCCTCCCGGCCCCGCAAGTAGCTGCCCTGGCGCACGCCACCCACTTCGTTGTACTCACGACCACCGGCCTTGAGCTCGGCGAAGTACACATCCCGGGCAAACACCCGCTGCTGCTCGGCCGGCAGTGCCGCGAAGTAGCTGCGGGCCTGCTCGCTGTCGCCGCTGAAGCCGAAGCGTTTCTCCAGCCAATCCACCAATTCGGTTTCATAGGTCTTGGCGACCTTGCCGTCCTGGTTCGCCAGCGGCACACCGGCCAGGGCCTGGTTCGCCGGGTCCAGGTAGGCCTTGACGAAGCGCTCGTAATCCGCGCCGTTGAGGCCCGCGCCAGCTTGCAGCACCAGGCTCGCGCCAGGGCGCGAATCTCCCGGCACCACGGCGCCGAGGCTGGTGATGCTGACCTTGTCGTCCATCAGGATATTGCGCCCGGCGGTGATTTCCAGCAGGCCGGGACCGGCGACATTGAAGTTGCTGTAGAGGATATCGCGCCCGGCTGACACGATGGAGATGTCGGTGGGGTTGTTGTGGATGAAGAGGTTGCCGGCGCTGGTGTACTGCCCCGTGACAGACTCACCACCCTGGCCGCCACTCAGCGGTGTTCCGCTGCTGACGATGTCCCGCCCGGCCATCATCCACACCGACCCGGTTCCTTCGTAATAAGTCTGGCCGAATCGGCTGTCATTCGTGGTGGTGAACGTCATCGTCCGCCCGCTATTGACGGCCAGCAAGTCGCCCTTGAGCGCATAGAAACGGGCAGGATCGGTGTTGCTCGCCCATTCGTCGGACGCGCTGCTGCTATCAAAAGCAAACAACGGCAATGTATTTGCGCCTATAGAGACACGATTGGCATCGGCGGAGAGATTACTGACCACCACAGCGTTATCGACAAGCCCCATGAAGGCCGGCCGAAATGGTGTGGCCACGGCCGTGGACGAGGCACCAGAGCGACTGACCGTCAGGTCACCGCCATAGATGGAGTCACCAGCGAGGAACTGCAACTCGCTGTTGATGCCGGGGGCAAGCAGCAAGGCTGAGCGATAGCCGTTACTGGAGTTACCGGAGCCTGCGACCTTGGCCTGACCGTAGTAAAGACTGCCACTGGCCGCAACGGCCCGCAGAATCGATGGGTAGACTACCGCCAAGTCCGTCTCGCCCCCAGACATCAGCGGCGTCAGATTGCCCCCCGATGACCAGAGATCAATCGCAGTATTAGCCGTCCACAACGAAAACCAGCTCACGCCCGAGCCGTTAGTCGCACCATTTTTGAAGGGCGACACGCTCATCATCGGCACCCGGCCCGGGTCGGCAACGTCCATCACGACCAAGTCGCCCAACGTACGCAGATCGAAGGTAGCATCACCAGGCATGAGGGTCAGTCCACCGGTTGCAGATCCTCGTGTGGACTTGAAGGAGTCGTAGGCCCGTGTTTCTCCAGGGGATTGCACAGGGGCACTGTTGCCGTAGAGCAGGTCGATACGACCAATGGCACCACCATCGATTTGGGCGTGTCCTCGCAAATTGATGACCGCGCCGTTGAGATGCCCCATGGTGAACGAGCTCTCGGGATTCAAAACACCACCCACACGCAGGTTGAGATCGCCACCGCCGGTCAATTGCAGGCTGCCATCAGAGCCCACACGTCCGGTGCTGCCCACCGCCAACAGCAGCCCCTGGCTACGAGGGTTGATGTTTGAGTTGAAGTCGTTACCGGCGAGCCGGTTCAACACCCCCGCGTCACCCTTCACCTGTACATCCAGATCACCGCCACCCAAAGTCCCGAACCCGGTGAAAGCGGCCATTTGATCAGCGCCACCTGACACCGTCGACGCGGTATGACTACCGAAGTTGATCCACCAGGCGGTCGGCTGGCTGCTAGCTGAATCACCATTGCCCTGGCGCCAGAGCCAATTGCCTACATTGGCCGAATCCTGGCCCATGTCGGTAGGGTTTGGTCGCCCGCTAGAGTTGACAGGCGCGGTCAGGTTGCCACTGAGGTCACCGCCGACCTTAAGCAACAGGTTACCGCCCGCGTCCGGATACCAGGCGCGATAGAGACTTTCAGTGCCGCCATCGACTAGCTTTTCGTTACTGCCATCCTCGTCGGTGAGCACCTTGCCGTTGGCGCCCAGGGCCTTGGGCTGGTTGTAGGGATCGCCTGGGAACGTCGGTGCCGACGAGGTTCCGGCGGTGTAGATGCCGAACAACGAATCCATGCGCAGGCTGCCACCGCTGAGCAGTTCCAGGTCGCCGGTGCCGGTGCGGATGACGCTCGGACGGACACTGCCGGCAACCGCTTCATACTCCACGTCTGCGGGGGCACAGACACTCGGCGCCGCGTCGCAGAGTGACTGAACCGAATCAAACTGGAAAAACTGCGCAGCGGCCTGGCTGATCAGCTCGCCGGCCTTGACCTCAAAACCGGAACCTGCCAATTCCTCCTCCGCTGCCTTGGTCCATCTGTAAGAAGCTTGAAGCGCGCAAATACCAGCGAAATCCGCACAGAACGCGTCAACCGAGTCGTAGCCAAAATTGCTCACGATTGTCAGGTCGACGGTTTGTCCGAGCGCTACCGTGAACCCCGCGCCCGCCAGCTCATCGACCCCTAGTTGAGTCCACTGATAGGTGCCCTTGGCCGGCACGGATTTGCCAAACATGCCGTAGTGGCTATCGGCAAGACGCAAGTCGCCTTGTACCGGATCGGGCTGGACGATCCGGCTGTCCGCCGCCGTCGTATCGGCCCCGGCCACCAGCCGCAGCGACCAGGATTGCGAACCCTCGGCGAGCATCGGGGCGATAGCCCACATGCGGCCATCGCTGCCGGCGATTTCCGGACGTAGCTGGATCGACTCGACGCCATTGGGCAACTTCACATCGGTGCCGGACGGGATCAGCGAACCGCGGTTCAACGCCAGGCTGCCATCCAGCTTGAGGATATTGCTCTGGGCATTGCTCGCATTCGCCACATTGGGCAGCGCCACGCCCTTGGGCCAGGTGAAACCGAGCAGTGCGGCGGCACCGCTCAGCACGCTGCCGGCGCCCAACTGCGAGCCGGCTTCGAGGGTCTGGGCCCGGCTCAGCAAAGTGCCCGCGGCAAACAGCAGGTTGCCGGATGCATCGTGCACCGCTGCCGCCAATACCGTGCCGGCCGGCAGCTCCAAGGGTTGCTCAAGGACTGCGGCCACCGGCAGTCGAGTACCCGCCGCCAGGGTCACGCCTTTGATCGGCAAGTCGTAGTTCAGCGTGGTTCCCGCCGGGAACGCCGTACCGTCGGCCAGCGTCACGCCGGCACCGGGGACGACGATGTCGCCACCGGTGAAATCGATGCCGGGCAGCAGCATCCAGCCTTTGTCATCTTGGGTGGCGGGCGGCGGAGCGAATCCGTCGTTGATGCTGCCGTAGATGCTCAGGTCGCCACCGGCGCGCAGGGTCAGCGCACCGGCCTCGCCGGAGCCGTACACAGCAGTTTGCCGGGTGCGCGGGTTGACACTGGCGTAGCGATAGCCGGACAGGTCCAGGTCACCCTGCACCACCAGGTCGCCGTCGGCCGTGGCGCTGACAATCTCAACGCCGGGCCGCAGGTGGAACGCATCGGCGTAACGGGCGTTGTCCAGGCCGGCGAGTCTACGTTGCATCAAATCGCTGTTGGCCAGCGCCGCGTTGATGAAGGCGAGGCTATCCTGGTGCTTGCCATCCAGGTAGGCCTGGTCGATGACCTGATAAGGACGGCCACTGGCCGCCGGATCGCTGCCAAAGGCTGCATCGTTGTACTGCCACATACCATTGACGGCGATGGACCGCGCGCCCTGGATATCCAGGTTCCCGCTGGCGTCGATGGCGATGTCACCGTCGGTGGCATCTGGCCCGGCACGCCGGGCATTGAGTTCCAGGGTGCCGCGAGCGCGGCCATCATGCTGCCCCGCAGGCGCCGCGGTGCCATGGCGCAGATCGATGCGTGCGCCGTCAGCCAAGGTCAGCACACCGCCCCGGGAGGTCAGGTCGACCATCGCGCGGTTCGGTGAGTCGATGATCTTGCCGTAGCTGTCTACACGCAGGCGATTGCCGTGGGCATCGAGCACCGCGCTGCTGCCCAGGGTCAGGGACCGCCCGGCGGCGAGCCGGATGCTGCCGACCCGTTCGCCGCTGGCGTCTACCTTGCCATTGACCAACAGGTTTCCATTGTCGACCGATACGCTGATGGTCGAGGCCTTGAGTTCGTTGCCGATCACCAGGTCGCCCTGTTTGAGCTGGAAGCCACGGGAACCGAACACCTGCCCGTCGTTCAATCGTTGGTTCAAGGCCGCGAACTGCTCGCTGAGGCTGCCGTTGCCGCCCAGGCGCTGGGCCTGGACTTCCACACCGCCGGCCAGGTACGGCATGGCGGTGCCGCCGGCGTCATATTCGCCCGTGCTGCTGCCGAGAATCCGACCCTGCAAATCAACGATCCCGGCGGCCTCGTCCAGGGCCACGGCACTGAGCCGACCAGCCTGGTTGTTACGGGCCGAGAGGTCGATGCTTGAACCATCCGCCTGGCGGATGTTGCCGTTGCGGCTTTGCAGGATCACCTCACCACCGGCGCTGTAACGCGTCACATCGTTGAAGGTGACTGCGCGCCCAGCCAGGTCGATCTGCGCCGCATCCGTCAGGGTCAGGTCATCCGTCGCGCTGAGGGTGAGCTTGCCGCTGGGCAGCACCACTGCGCTGGCGAGATTGAGGCTCGCGCCCTTGAGGGACAGCTCGCCCCCTAGCCCGGAGACAGCGCCAGGCTTAGCGGTTGTGCCCGTTACATTGACCACGCCGCCTGCAGTAATGCGGTTGACCGATCCGGCTTCACCCGTGAGCAACGGCGTGAGGATATTCAGGTTGCCGCCGCTGTAGACGTAGCCTGTTTTTGCGTCATAGGCGCCCTGGCTTTGATACACCGCCAGGCTGCCCTTGTGATTGGCGGTCAGGCGTTCGCTGGCGCTGAGGTTGACGTTGGCGAATCCCAGGGCTAGGCGGTCCAGGGTGGTGACCGAGCTGGGCTGGGCGAAGTCACCGTAGCCGAATTCGATGCGCTGGGCCTGGATGTCCAGGCGACCGGCACCGGTACCGGCCCCACCGGCAATCACCGAACCCGGCGCGCCGACAGCGCCGTTCCAGATCAGGTTGGTGGTGCGAATGGTCGCCACATCATTGGCGCTACCGGCACCATAGATGGCAGGGGTGCTGAGCATCAGATTATTCAGGCGCGACTTGCCTGTTGTCGGGTCATAGGTGTCGAGACTGACAGTGCCGTAGAAGTTCAGCGCCTGGCTGGCCGACAGTTCGAGGGTTTCCAGGGCCGGAGCACCGTATTCGGTGTCGCCGCGCAACAGGCGATCGAGCACGGTCTGGCTCAGGGTCAGGCCGGCGGGCAAGACCTGCCGCGTCGCCGCATTGCTCAGGGCCTGGGCGGTGCCGACGTTGATGTTGCTCAGGGCCAGGGTCAGATGGCGGGTGCCGTAGCGCACCTGGTCGTCCAACTTCAGGGTGCTGCCGGAGGCAGCAACGATGCTGCCTTCGGAATGAATGCGGGTCACGCCGCTGCACGGCGTCAGGCTGCATCCGCCGATGTTGACCGTGCCGCTGGTGCCTGACACAGGGGCCAATACATTGAGCAAGCCATTGGAGGCAGCCAGCAAGCTGTAGTTTTGGAACGTCACATTGAGGTTATAGATAAAACCATCACGGGCATCGTAAGCGGCCTTGCCCCGTCCGATGGTGTTAATGGCGGCGCCTTGTTCCACCAACAGTTCGCCGCCGTCGGCCAGCAGGAATACCTCGGGCGCCGACAGGGTCGCACCTTCACGTAGCGCGACGCTACGGGACACGCGCTGCGGCGTGATGTAGTTACCACCTTGACCATAGAGCACTGAAAACTGGCCGCCGATCACTTGGCGTGAGGCATTCAATGCATTGAGGCTTTCGGCGTTGAGGGTCACGCCGTCGAAGCCGGCCGTGGCCCCCCGTCCTTCGGCGACCACTTCGAGCGCGGTGCCATTGCTGGCAACCACCGCGACAGTGCCGCCGTATCCTCCGGTCTGAGGCGCGAACTTGCCGATCCCCTTGAAGGAGAAGGCCTGATCTGCGGCGCCCTTGGCCAGGTTCAAATTCAACGTCTTGGCATCTACCGGCAACAGAGCCCTGGGAACACCCAAGCGCGCGGCGTCAGCCACGGCGAACTGGGCGTAGCTGGTTTCGTTGTATTGCGAGTAGCGACGCAGCACATCGCCCGAGGTCAGGATGACTTGGCTGGACAAACTGTTGCGCTGCCCGGTATTGGCCACCGATAGCACGCCACCGGTGGTCCAGGAGCCGTTGCGCATCTGTTGCGCGCCCGTTGTCACGCCTTGCCCCGCCAAGCCATTGACCTCGACTCGAAACGCCCCCGGCAGCAAAGCATAGGTGGACGGCATCAGGGTGTAGGTACCGGCAGCCAGCCCAGGCACACCGGCACCTATGGTGATTTGCTGACCGACCCTAGGGTCCACCGCACCGCCCTCAGGGGAGACCGGCGCATACTGGCTCTGGTTGCCCGGCACGATGGCATAGACCGGGTTGCTGGACAGTCCCGGCAAGGTGAAACCGCCATTGGCGCCGATTTGTACCAGCGGGTTGAAGCGAGCATCGGTGGAACCGCCACGGCCAGAGATAAAACCGGCGCCAAGCAGTTCACCGCCACCAGAGAGATCGAGCACCGAGCCTTCCTGGGCCGCCACCGACTTACCGCCGAGAATCACGCCGATATTCAGGTCACCATTTCCGGAAGCCGCTCCTTGCCCTAGCAACACAACCTTCTTTCCAGCGTACTGATAACTCTGGCCATCGACAGTGCCACCATAAGGCAGCACCAACCCCAGGCCGCTGACCGAGGTCAGGCTGCCCGGCAACAAGTCTACTCGAGCCGAGACACCCGCCAAGCTGTCGTTTGTACCGATTTCAAGCAACCCCAAAGGTGCACGGACAACACCACCTTGTTCGATTTTCGCGCTACCAAGCTGCAAGCGACCGAATACCGAATAAGGCACTTGAGGTACTACCTGGGTGGTGCGTCCAATGACCAGGCTGCGCGCCGGATCATAGAGAATCATGCCGCTACCGGGTTCAGTGCCCCAGCCATATCCTGCCAATATCCGTGCGCCGACCCCAGTCGCGGGATATAACTGCGCCGCTTGCAAGATCATGTCCGAAGGGGTCAGCAATTGGGTAGTGAAGCCTTCAGGCATACCGCCGCCAGAGAACCCGGCCAGAAATCGTAAATCACCCCGACTGCTTAGCTGGACCCGGTCGAAACCGGCGCGTTCCAGCTCGACGATCGTGCCGTCGGCCTGCCTCAGCATGCCTTTGCCGCTAAATATCACACTGCCCTGTACATCCAGCAGGTCTGCGTTAACGGAAAACACTGCCTTGTTTGCCAACAGCGACACACCGCCGCCCTCGACCGCTGGCCGAGTATACCCTTCCATATTCGGCAGAGCCGCCGCCGGCCCGGACAGCAGCACATGGGAGGCATTGAGTTGGACCCGGGTATTGGCTGGCGCGTTTGCACTCGGCCCAAAGCTGCGGGCATACAGACTCAGGCTTTGGCCGAGAGACAGTGACACGTCGCCATCGACGCTCAACAGGCCGTTGCTCAACAAGGCAAGGCTGTCGAAGCCGCCCGACTGGACCTGGTCCACGCCCAACCGCCCGTGACCGTAGACAAGTGAATCCGCCGAAGTCTCGGCCGTGTCGCCCAGCAGGGTCGCCTGGGCGTTTTGCCCCAGCACCAGCTCACGCACCTGCAAGACCCGGTCACTGACAGCATCGTTGCGGTAATACGGCGTTTCCAAGGCTACTGACAAACTGCCGCCTGCCGCCCCTGTGCCACCCGAACGAGCGCTGAACGCGCCGTCCAGGTACAAACCATTGGCCGACGCCAGGGAAATACTGCCGCCATTGCTCGCCACCGACGTACGTCCCTGGCCGGGAATATCCAGCACGGCCTGGCTGCCATCCGCTTGCAGACGCGCCCCCTCGCGCATCACGACAAACAGTTCGGATGCGGAAGCCGATCCTTTCGCGGTATCGATCTGACCGCCGATGACAATCTGGCCGCCATCGCGCACCAGGCCATAGGTCTGCCCGCGCATGTCCCGGGCGGTCACCGCCCGACTGGAGACATCGATCAACGCCTGTTCGCCCAGCCAGATCGAACGACCGTGGCCCTGAGCGTTGACCGCTTCACCCTGCGCACCGATGACGCTCAACGCGGTGAGGCTGACCCGCCCACCCCACGCATTAAGGGTGCCGTTGGCGGTCAGTTGACCGATGCTGCGCACATCGATGCCCTGCCCCGGATCGACGCTGATCACGCTGCCCTTGCCCAGGTTCAACACCGTGCTGACCATGTCGGCGGCACTGGAGTTCGCAGTACCGGCAGTGAGGCTCAGGCTCGCACCACGACGCTGGGTCATGATGCCTTTGATCGCGTCTTCCTGGTACAACTCCGGCGTCCAGCGCTGCAAAGCATCCGCCGGTTCTGCGCCACCGCCGGTGCTCAACGCCTGCTCGCTAAAACGGTACACCGGCATCGTCACATCGACCTGGGTCCCGTCGGCCACGCTCAGGCCTTCGTTACCGGTGATGTCATAGGCCGAGAAGCCTTTGTCAAAAAAGTCTCCGCCCAGTTGCAGGGTGCCCGGTTCAAGCGGCGAGCCGCTGTCGCCGATCAGCACTTTATTGGCCGCCAGCGTCAAGGTCCCGCCGCCATTCACGCCGGTGCCGCGCAGTTCACCGTCAAGGTTCAAGGCGCCGTTATCGGACGATGCGCCGGTACTGGAGGTCAGGGTCAGGTCACCGCCCTTGCCGCCGCGGATCTTGCCATCGGCCATGACCGCAGCACCGGAACTGACGTCAATCCGGCTGCCCTGACGCACGTCAATGTCGCCACTGCTGCGCACGGACACCGTGCCGCCATTGAGAAACGGCAGGCCTTGGCGGTCGTTGTCGTCAAGCAGCAAATTGCTCCACCGTCCGGCGGCGTTCAGCTTGACGCCTTCTCCCAATGTGACCACTGCCCGCTGTCCCGTGGCGGGTGAAAGCGTGACGTCTCCAATCTGGAAGTTATCGGTCCTGACCTGTTTGAGGATGTTACCCAATACAATGCGACCACTGCGGGCCGTCAGGTCGGCGCTCACCTCGACCCGCGGAGCATAAAGCGTGATGTCGCCGCCGTCGGCTACCTTGAGTGCTCCGTCGACCTTGATGCCTTCAGCAGCCGCTACCTTGACCGCGCCGAGCTGGAAGCCATTGAGCAGTTCGTTATCCAGCACCAGCTTGCCTTGCCGATCGGTGTCGACCACCGAGGTCAGGTCCAGGCCCGCGGCAATCTTGTCGGCCACCTTGCCGACGGTGACCTGATCGAAGGTGGGGTTCAGGCCACTGTTGATCATGCCGCTGGTCTTGTCGTAGATCGGCGTGTAGCTGCCCACCCACAACTGCGCCCGTCGGGCCACGGCGTTTTGCGATTGCTGGTAGCCGTCGAGGTTGAGATTGGGTGCCTGGGTCTGGCGTTCGCCCTGGTAGACCTCACCGACAATCTGGCCTTCCAGCACCGCGTTGCGGGTCGATACCACCAGCTTGCCGGCGTCACGGCCGACGGTGTAGCCCGCCTCAAAACGCTCGCGAGGGGCGATCAACGGGTTGTAGTAGTAATCGGTCTGGCCCCAGCGTTGGCTGTGGTCTTCGTAGCCCTTGTAGATGCCGGTATAGAGAATGTCCCCCGGCGCCTTGGACAATTCATACAAACGCCCATTGGGGCCTTTGAGCCAGGTCTGACGCAGGTAGCCGCTCTGCACATCCAGGGTTCCGCCAGACAGGTTCAGTTGCGCTGCCTGCTGGGTCACCACGTCGTTGCCAGTGAACGTCAGGGTGCCGCCTTGAGCAGCCCATTCACCGGCGCTGTGCCCTCGGGTCCCCAAGGAACCGCCGACTTCCAACAGCCCACCCGCCGTGTACCAACGGTCGGTGGCGTAGCCATTGGTGCCTGCCGGCACGTAGATCAAGTCACGCACATCCACCCAGACATCGTTGTTGGTCAGCTTGCCGCCGTCGCGGTTGACCGGCGCATCACGCTGCTCATTGCCCTGCACGTTGACCTTGATGGAGTTGGACTCCATCGCCACCTTGACGCCAATGGCGCCGGACACGTCGATCACCGCGCCATCGCGCACCAGGCTGCGCCCGGCGGCGCTGACCGCGACCTGGCCGCCGGTGGCCAGGGTGATGGAGCCGTTCTGGAAGTCGACGCTACCGCCACTGACGATCTCGACCCGCGACTGATCGGTGCGGTCGACCACGCTGCTGAGGTTGTTGAACTGGCCGGTGATCAGGTTGTTCGGCGTGCCATCCAGGCCGGCCGGTCCGGCATTGCGCTGACTGTCCAGGGCACTGCCGCCGGCGGCGTCGAGCAACACCGCCGTGGCGCTGCCCAGCCCCAGGGTCACGCTGCCAGTGCTGTCGCTGAAGGCGTTGAGCAGGTGCACGGTGCCGCGGGTGTCCACTGAACTGGTGGCGACGGCCACGCCGTTCTGCTCGACCCGGTGTCCGGTGAAGGTGATGTCGCCGGTGCTGGCCTGGATCAGGCCGCTGTTGATCACCGTGCCGGCGCTGCTGCCCGGTTTGAGGGATGTCGCGACCTCGTTGCCACGGGTGGTGGAACGCAGGTTGCCGCTGGTGCCCTGGCCGCGCCGGATGTAGAAGCTGTCGCCTGCCGCCAGGGTGGTCTGGCCCTTGGCGGTGATGATGGAGCCGGCGTTCTCCACTTCGCTACCCAGCAGCAAGGCATAGCCGCCCCCCGCCGTGGAGGTGGCGGCACGATGGGTTTCGATCAGTGCGCCCTGCTGCACTTCGACCTTGCCCGCCGCGTCGGTGAAGGTCGGCTGGGTGCCAGTGGCATCGACGTACAAGCCGCGCTTGCTGAATTGCTCATCGCTGATGTTGGCCGCCACCGCCGCCAGGTTGCGCACGTTGACCTGGCTGCTGCCGCTGAAAATGATGCCATTGCGGTTCACCAGCATCACCGTGCCGTTGCCCTTGATCTGGCCCTGGATCTGGCTCGGTCGCGCCTGCGGATCGTTGACCCGGTTGAGCACGGCCCAGTCCGACTGCTGCTGGAAATCCACGGTGGTGTTGCGCCCGACGTTGAAGGTTTCCCAGTTGAGAATCGCCTTGTCGGCGGTCTGCTCGATCTTCACCGTGGTCTTGCCGCCGGCCTGGGTCTGCTGCGGTCCCTTGGCGTTGAGCCAGCCCTGGGTCAGGCTGTTATCGACCTTGAGCCCACCGTCGCCCAAACCATCGGGCACGACCTGCACCTGCCCCAACGCCGCTTGCCGCCCGGCGGCCTGGGCAGCCTGCTGGGCGGCGATGGCGGCCACGGTGTTGTTGAGGTTGGTCAGCGAACGTTGCAGCTGCGCATTGGCCCTTTGCTGCTGCGCCAGGGGTGGCGGCATGCCTGGTTGCGCGGTCGTGGGTCGCCCTGCGCCACCGGTCTGGGACGCGCCCTTGGCGGCAAACCAGGCCGAACTGAACGCCGTCGCTGCATGGGCATTGCCGGCCACCATCAGCAACGCAATGGCCTGGGCCAGCGGTTTGAGCCGCAACATCGACAACTCGCCATCGCGACGTGGGGCATTCAGGTTCGTCTGGGGTTTGCAGCGCAGCATCCTACTCATCCTTTCGGGTTCGCTTCTTAAGGGGGCGCAACGCAGTGCTATCAAGCTGCCAGCGTTGGTTATAGGGGATAGGCGGTTACAGCCGCACGGGACCGAACGGATGTCATGAAAATTTCATGTGGCTGTGTTGGTTCGGACATGACGCAAAAATCAGCAACGGCTCGCACCGTTGCTGATCGGGTGTTGCGGGTCGTTCAAGCGTGGGCTTACAACGGACGACCGATGGCGTTGCAGACGCTGGTGTTGCCGACGCTCAGACCGCTGGAAGCCGTGACGAAGGAGTCACGAATAGCGGTTTTCCAAGCCGAAGGCAGTGGCACGAAACGGTTGGCGGTGATGGCCGAGTCGTTGTTGGTCAACGAACCGTAGTGACGGCTGAAGAAGTTGCGAACCTGAGTGGTCTGGGTCGCATCGGCGTAGCACTGGCTGAAGATCACGTTGGTGAAACCCAGGATTGGGTAGCCGGTGGTTGGGTAGGCCACGACGCTAGGGTCGCTTGGGTTGGTGGTAGCAGCGAACACCGGTACCCAGGCGTTCGGGTTGGAACGGTTGGCAACTGCCGGTACCGCAACAGCAGCGATGGCGGTCGAAACGTTGGCAGGAGCTGGGGAAACACCGGCGACGCGAGCGACCTTGGTGGCGTCATCCAGACCGGCCAGGGTGGTAGCGGCGTAGTCCGGGCTCATGTAGGTGATGCGGCCCTGGGCAGCGTTCAGTGCAGTCATAACATTCGCACTGCCGGAGGCGGAAACGGCACCGGATGGCAAGCCACCGCTGTAGCTGGAGGCGAAGGTGGTGGTGATGGCAAAGGTGCCGGTTTCAGCGCATTTGGCGTTCAGGAAGCGAGTGAACAGTTCGGTGGTGCCGCTGCTCTCGCCACGGTAGACCACGGTGATCGCGCCGGTACGGCCAGAACCAGTGATCTGACTCCAGTCGGTGAGGCGGCCGGAGAATACGCCGCACAATTGGTTGACGCTCAGGTCGACGTTGGCGGTGCCAGTCTTGTTGAACGGAATGGCAACCGAGGTGGCGACCGAAGGCACCTGGATCAATGGACCCCAGGCGGCACCGTGGGCACTGACGTAGGTGCTCAGTTCAGTGGCGCTGAGCTTGGAGTCGCTACCAGCCCAGTGCACTTTCTTGCCGCTGGTGTCGCCAGGCACGAACTTGGTGTAGTCGTTGGTCAGGAAAGCGGCCTTGCCGGCACCGCTGCCCACGCCGATGTAAGGGGCGAAGCCGGTGGTGAGTACACCGGACGTCTGGTACAGAGGCTGAGGCAAGGTAGCACCACCGCCGTTGACATCAGCCATGGCGGCCTGAGCGACGCAGAGGCCGGCGAGGGTCAGGGATACCGCGAGAACGTTGCGCTTAAACATGAAGAATCTCCTTTCATCGTGTTCGTACGAAGGTTGGGTGACGCGTGCTTGCCGTCATGGCGCTCGGTCCTGTGCCGATGGCGATGGGGTGAGGCCATGGCTTAGAAATTCGCAGTTTCCGGTGACAGATAAAGGAAAAAACCTCGGGAGCTGAGGGCTGTTTTTCGGCTTTTTTCCTCGGGTGTTCGAGGGCTCTGTGCCGTGGGTTCAGGCGGTTTTTTCAGGGGGACGATAAGGGCTGGCCGTGGAGGTGGCGGCGGACGGTTGCCGGGCGGCGAAAGATGACAGAACGAGGAACCCGAGTTTGGCGACGGAAAGGTTCGGGAGGTGTTGCGTCACTGCAAAATCATCGGCTGCTTTTGTGGCGAGGGAGCTTGCTCCCGCTGGGCTGCGAAGCGGCCCCAAAAAGATTGCATGCCATCTGCCTGGCACACCGAGGAGCTTGGCTTTGGGGCTGCTGCGCAGCCCAGCGGGAGCAAGCTCCCTCGCCACGTTTTTTTTGCGCGGTGGCTATTGCACCAACTGATTGATCTCGATGATCGGCAGCAGCACCGCCATGACGATCACCAGCACCACACCGCCCATGACCACGATCATCAGCGGCTCCAGCAGTGCGGTCATGCCCATGGCCCGGCGTTCGATGTCGCGGGAGAGGGTTTGTGCGGCGCGTTCGAGCATCGGCGGCAGGCAGCCGGTTTTTTCGCCGCTGGCGATCAGGTGGATCAACACCGGCGGGAAGACTTTTTCCACCCGCAGCGCCGCCGCCAGGTTGACCCCTTCGCGGACCTTGGCGGTGGCCTCGCTGACGCTCTGGCTCAGGCGGTCATTGGACAACGTCTGGCGCGCCGCCTCCAGGGCGCGCAGCAGCGGCACCCCTGCTCCGCCGAGAATCGCCAGGGTCGAGGCAAATCGCGCGGTGTTGAGGCCCAGTACGAAACGCCCGATCAGCGGCAGGCGCAACACCCGCGCGTGCCAGCTCAACCGCGCCGCCGGTTTGCGCAAGTACATGCGCCAACTCCAGAACCCACCGGCCAGCACGCCAAAACACAACCAGCCCCAGGCACGAATGAAATCACTGGCGGTGAGCATCGCCACGGTCAGCGCGGGCAGGTCTTGCCGGGCCTGGGAGAACGCGCTGACCACCTGCGGCACCACATAGCTGAGGAGGAAAATTACGATGGCAACCGACACCAGCCCCACCACCCCGGGGTAAATGAACGCCGTGAGAATCTTGCCCCGCAGGTTGTTGCGTTCCTCGATGTAATCCGCCAGTCGCTCCATGACCTGAGCCAGGTCGCCGGACTCTTCACCGGCGGCAATCAGCGCTCGATAAATGTCCGGGAAGTCCCGGGGCCGCGCCGCCAGGGCTTCGGCCAGGCGCATGCCGCTGCGCACGTCGGCGCGCACCGCGCTCAGGGTCTGGGCGATGTGCTTGCGCTCGGCCTGTTCCACCGTGGCGCTCAACGCGGCTTCCAACGGCAGGCTCGCGCCCAGCAGGCTCGCCAGTTGCCGGGTGGCCCAGGCCAGGTCGTTGTCCGAGAGTTTGGCGCTGAACAAACCACCGCCATTGGCCGGTGTCGTGTTGCGCTCGGCCTGCACCTGCAACGCGGTCAAGCCACGGCTACGCAACAGGTTGAAAGCAGCGCCCTGGCTGTCGGCTTCCAAGTGTCCGGATTCGATCTTGCCCTGGGCGTCGGCGGCCTCGAAACGGTAGCGATTCATCAGGCGTCCCGTGTTACGCGCAGGATTTCTTCAGGGGCCGTGGTGCCACTGCGCACCCAGCGCTCGCCATCCTCGCGCATGCTGAACATACCGGCCTGGCGAGCGGCGGCGCGCAGTGCCTGCTCCCCTGCCCCCTGGTGGATCAGCGTGCGGATGTCGTCGTCGATGCAAAACAATTCATGGATGCCAGTGCGGCCGCTGTAGCCGGTCTGGTTACAGGTCGGGCAGCCAACAGGTCGCCAGGTGCCGGGCGTGGCCGGATCCGGCTGCTTGCACTGCGAGCACAACCTGCGCACCAGCCGCTGAGCCAGCACACCAAGCATCGACGAGGCCAGCAGGAACGGCTCGACGCCCATGTCGATCAAGCGGTTGACCGCCGACACCGCATCGTTGGTGTGCAGCGTGGCCAGCACCAAGTGCCCGGTAAGGGACGCCTGCACGGCAATTTGCGCCGTCTCCAGATCGCGGATTTCACCGATCATGATGATGTCCGGATCCTGGCGCAGGATCGCCCGCAACGCCAGGGCGAAGGTCATGTCGATCTTGGCGTTGACCTGGATCTGGCTGATGCCCGGCAGATCGTATTCCACCGGGTCTTCCACCGTGAGGATGTTGTGGACGCTGGCGTCCAGCCGGGCCAGGGCGGCATACAGGCTGGTGGTCTTCCCGCTGCCCGTAGGACCGGTGACCAGGACGATGCCGTGGGGCTGGCGGATCAGGTGATCGAGCTTGCCCAGCACGTCCGGGTCCATGCCCAACGTTTCCAGTTGCAGGCGTCCGGCCTGCTTGTCCAACAGCCGCATCACCACCCGTTCGCCGTGGCCGGTGGGCACCGTGGAGACGCGGATATCGATCGGTCGGCCGGCCACGCGCAGGGCAATGCGCCCGTCCTGGGGCAGGCGTTTTTCGGCGATGTCGAGCTGGGCCATGATCTTGATCCGCGACACCAACGCGCCGTGCAGGGCCTTGCGCGGCGAAACCACGTCGCGCAGGGTGCCGTCGACGCGGTAGCGCACCACCGAATGGCTCTCGTAGGGCTCGATGTGAATGTCGCTGGCCTCGTCCCGCGCGGCCTGGGTCAGCAAGGCGTTGATCATGCGGATCACCGGCGCGCCGTCCTGGGTGTCCAACAGATCAGTGATCTCGGGGATGTCTTGCATCAGCCGGTCGAGATCGACTTCGTTTTCCGCCGCGCCCACCACGGCCGCAGCACTGCCGGTGTCGGCATAGACACTGTTGAGCAGCCCATCGAGTTCCTCGTCGCGCACCCGCTCCAGCCGCACTTCGCCGAACTGACGGCGCACCTCACTGATGGACCAGCCAGGCGTGGAGGGACACACCATCAGCACCGCCCCCTCTGCGGACTCGCGCAGCACCAGGCGCTGGGCCTTGGCCCAGGCATATGGGAGGGTGTTCATGGGCTCAACTCCCCTTCTACCGACCGACACGGTATTCATTGTCCAACCGGCTCCGTCACAGGCACCGCCTTGATCGCCGCCCTGGGTGTTTGCAAGCTGACCGGCGCGGCGCCCGGGATCGCCCGGGCCGAGGCGGGTAGTTGCGGGGCCTGCATGTCCGGCATGGCCCAGCTGCGCTCCGGTTGCAGCAGGCCCTGGGCACGACGCATGAAGTCGTAGCGGTTGAGGGTGATGCCGCGTCCCGCCGCGGTGTCGCGGATGATGTACGGCCGCAGGAACACCATCAGGTTGGTCTTGGTGATCTGCCGGCGCTCGTTGCGAAACAGCGCACCGATACCGGGGAGGGTCGACAGCCACGGCACCGCGTCATTGCTCTGGCTGTAGCCATCCTGAAGCAACCCGCCAAGGACCATGATCTGCCCGTCGTCGAGCAGGATGCTGGTGTCGATGGCGCGCTTGTTGGTGACGATCCCGGTGGTGCTCGAGGCGCGATTGTCGACGCTGCTGACCTCTTGGTAGATATCGAGCTTGACCGTACCGCCCTCGGAAATCTGCGGTCGGACATTGAGCTTCAAGCCGACCTCTTCGCGAGTCACCGTCTGGAACGGGTTGTTGCTGGTGCCGCCGCCACCGGTGACGTAGCTGCCACTGACAAAGGGAATGGTCTGGCCGACAAAAATGCTCGCCGCTTCATTGTCCAGGGTCAGCAGGTTCGGCGTCGACAACACGTTGGTGCCGCCCTTGCTCTTCAAGGCCCGGGCCAGGACCTTGAGGTCGAGGATCTTGCCAATACCGGGGATGTCCACGGTGCCGTTGACCAGGCCCAGGTTCAGCCCTTGGGGCAACACATCGATGCTGGTCTTGCCGTTGAGATTGAGTCCCGTGCCGCCGAGATTGACCCCACCGATCACCCCGTTGCCACCGAGATTGCCCGTCTGCCACTGCACGCCAAATTCGCTGGCGTCATCCTCGCCGACCTCTACGATCAAGCTCTCGATCACCACCTGGGCGCGACGTTGGTCCAGCAGGTCGATGACTTCCCGCAGGTTGCGGTACAGCGGATCCGGCGCGGAGATCAGCAAGGTGTTGGTGGTGGCGTCGGCCTGTATCGTCACGCCGCCAGCGCTGAAGGCAGTGCCCTGTTCGTTTTTCGTCGAAGCGGAGGGTGTCCCGTTGCTGCCCTGGGCGTAGCCGGTGCTGGTGGTCGACGCACTGCCACTGGCGCTGGTACCGCCGGTGCCGTCGCCACTGCTGCTTTGCCCGCTCTGGCCATTGGTGTTGCCGCCCATGCCACTGAGCACCGAGCGCGAGTTGTCGTTGCTCTCGCCTTCGCTTTCCCCGGTGAGCAAACCGCGCAGGGCCTGGGCCAGTTTGCCGGCCTGGGCATTGCGCAGGTACACCACGTGCAGGTTGCTCGGGTTGTTCTGGGCGTTGTCGAGCTTGTAGATCAGGTTGCGCGCCAGCTCCGTGCGCTCGGGGCTGCCAGCGCGGATGATGATGGAGTTGGAGCGCGGATCGCCGATCACATTGATCTTCTGGGTCTGGTCGCCACCCTGGGTTTCCAGCAGGTCGGAAACCATCTGCGCGATGTCGACAGCGATGCCGTTGTGAATCGGTACCACGTCGGTGTCGATGGCGCTGGGGGTGTCGATGCCTTCGATGAGCTGCGCCACCCGCGACAGGTTCTCGGCGTAGTCGGTGACCACAATGGTGTTGTTGCCTGGGTAGGCGTTGATCGGGTTGTTCGGCGAAACGATCGGACGCAGCACCGGGATCAGGTTCACCGCGTTCTCGTATTGCAAGCGGAACGTGCGGGTCAGCATGCCGTTGCCGGCCGGTTTGTCGGCGCTGTAGATCGGCCCGCCGAGCAGCTTGGCGTCGGCCTCCGGCACCACCTGGGCGACGCCGCCGACATCCACCACGCTGAAGCCCTGCATGCGCAGCGCGGCCAGCAGCATGTCGTAGGCCTGGTGAGCCGGAACCTGGCCTTCGGAGACCAGCGTCAGGTTGCCCTTGACGCGGGGGTCTACCAGAAATTGCTGCCCGGTTGAACGGGACAGCGCTCGCACCACCGCCTGGATATCCGCCTCGACAAAATTGAGCGTTACCGGTTGATCGCCCAACGGCGTACGCGCCGGCGCAGGGCTGCGGGGCTCGCGGGCACGGGACGTGAGATCGACCTGATGCCTGGCGGGCGGTTTCTGCTCGCGCAGGGCCTGGGCACGCTGGCGGTCCAGCAACGCATCGCCGCTGCGCTGGGTGCTGCCCAACGGTATGCCCAGTTCACTGTCCACCAGCAACGGCGGCTGCGACGCGGGCGGCGTGTTGTTGCACGCACTCAAGGCCAACAGCAACAGCGGCGCAGCCTTGCGCCAATGACCCGGGAATCTGGACCCCTTCATGAAGCTTCCTTAGCGCTTTGCGCCTGATCCATGCGAACGGTTCCGGACAGTGTGCCGGGGGTGTTGTCAGGAGCGGTCGGGGCTGTGCGTAGCAAGCGGGCCTCGATCACTTCCAGGGAAAACTGCCGAGGGTTGCCCAGCAGCCAGCCGATCACTGCCTCCGCCGGGGCATCTTGAAAGGACAATTGCCAAGCGTGGGAGGCATCGGCGCCAAGGGTCTGCAACTGGTAGCGCTCACTCAACCCGCTGGCGTCCAGGGATTGGCGCAGAGCCGCTTCAAGAGGCTGGCCCTGGGCAGCGCCGCCGACATCGCGCAACAGCACTTCGAGGGCTTCGGTTTGCGAGCGCAGCTTCGGGGTTTCGGCTTGCCAATAGGCGATGGTCTTCAGCGCAGGCTGGATCAACGCCAGCCAGACCAGGCCACCGCCCAGCACCAGTGCCGCCACGGACACGGCACGTTGTTCGCGCACGGCCAGCCCCTGCCAGAATGTCCGGCAGCGAGTACGCCAGGCCCGCCAACGCAGCCGCGCCAGTGCCAGGGATTGCTTATTCATCATCGGCGTCCGCAGTGGAGTCGGGGTTGTCCTCAGTGCCTTGGCCGGCCGGGGCCACACGCAGGGTCCAGCCCTGGTCGATGGCGGCGACGTCGATGCCAGCCTGGGCCAGGGCGGTTTTCCAGTCATCGGTGGCGGTCGTTTTCGGCGCTTGCGCGATTACGCTCAGGTGCAACTCGCCGTTCTCGAATACCAGCGCCTGCACGTTGCCGCTCATGAACGGCATGGCGCTGCCTGCCTGTTGCACCAGGTTGGCGAAGCGTTGGCCCGGGTCGGTCGCCGTAGCGCCCTGGCGAACCGCGATTTGCTGGCGCGCCTGTTGCAGCGGGTTGAGAATCACCGGCAACTCGGGAAACACCTGCTTCACCCGCTGGACCATCTGCATCTTCAGCCGCTGACCCTGCGCCGCTTCCCGGGCGGCGTAGAGGTTCAGCCCGACCACCCACACCGCCAGCGCCACAGCGCAGATCGCCACAGCGCGGCCCCAGCCACCACGCTCGGCTGCGTTACGTGACAGGCCGGCATGCAAGCCCCAGCCCGGCGCAGGACCGGTCCAACGCTGGGGGGCGGCCAAGGTGTCGACCGACGCGTGGGGCGGCGAATCTCCCAGCCAGTGCAGCCCCGCCTGCGCTTCCATCAGCCATTCGGCCAACGCCTCTTCCTGCAGCGGCTGGACCACGGCGTGCTGCAAGTCATGACGCACCAGCAGGTGGTCATCCTCGACGCAGGCCACCGGCCCCGACAGCACGGGCAAGGCGTAGGCCGCCGGATAAAGGCCACGCAGTTTCAACCCGGCCTGATGCAGCAGCCCGGCCAACCTGGCGAGCGATTCACGGTCCAGCCAGGCGACCTGTACCTGCCCGTCAATCCCGCGTGGACTGTGGGCCACCTGCATGCGTTCGCTGGCACCGAGCATCAGGGCCTGGGCGGCGCACGCTACTGCGGCGGTGATCTTCGCTGGTGGCAACGGCGGCAGCTCCACGCGGGCCAACAGGCTGTCTCGGGGATGTAGAAAACATTCCACCGCAAGGCTCTTGGCGCCCCTGCCCAGGGCCCCGATTCGACTGACCCCTTGTTCGCGCACCTGGCCCTGGCGATCGAGCCAGGCAAACGCCACCGGAGTGTCGAGACTCAGGCCGGCAAGAGGCGCCAGCCCAATCCGCAAGCGCGTCATACGCCCACCCTTGACCAGATCACCTGGGGCAAATGGTCCGGACTGCGTTGCAGCAACGCGTCCAGTTCGACCCGTCGCTGTCCGCTGCGCGCCTGGCCCCGCAGGCGGAACCAGTCGCTGGTGATGCCGACCCTGACGGTGCTGATCTCCAGCTCCGGCATGCGCAGGCGATTGACGAAATCCCCTCGGTTGATGAACCAGTGACCACCCTCGCGCTCCCTGACCAGCGCCTCGGCCCGTTGCAGCGACAGCCCGGGCACGTAAGCCGCAAGCACCGGCGCACTGGCCGTGTTGCCGTTGAGCCAGGTATTGGCCGGCAGGATCGTCACGTAAGGGGCCAATGTCTCCAGCACCTGCGATGTGACGCCCTTCACGCTGCGCAAGTCTTGCAGCGTGCGGAGCATGGGCCGTGTCGGCGCCTGGGGCGTGTTGGCGGCGTCGGGCGAAGTGTCCCGGCCGCTGACAAACGTGCGGCTCACCGCAGCCTTGGCCGCCTGCTGCGGGTCCGATAATCGCGGATAAGCCTCGACCACCCGTTCGACAATGCGCTCGCGAACCGTCGCGGCAACGCCAAGCTGCTGGCACAACCGTTCGAACGCCCGCCGCTGTTCTTCATCCACGCGCTCCTCGGCGACGAGGTTGCGCAGGTTGAACTTGCCCTGTTCGTCTTCCAACTGGCCTTCGAATGGCGTGTCGATCTGGCCCGAACCGGGCATGACGATAGGCTTGGCCCAGGGTTGGCCAAGGCGCGTCAGCGGATCACGCTGGCGGGCCTCCCAGAGCAACTGGCGGCTGAGCTGCAAACCGCCTTGCAACCGTCCTGTCCCCTGGACACGCAACTGCTCGGCTTCCAGGCTGCGGGTGAACAGGGTCTGGCGGGTCAGCATGCCGCCGGCGATCACCGCCACCACGGCGGCGATGAGCAAGGCACTGATCACCGCCATGCCGCGCTGCTTCGCCGCGAGGGGCGAATCCGTTCGCATCACGGCCCTTACAACTGCCAGGAGCCAATGTCGGCGTTCACGCCGTCGCCGTCAGGTTGGCCGTCGGCCCCCAGGGAAAAAATATCGACTTCACCGTTGGCGCCGGGGTTGAGGTAGTGATAGGCGCGTCCCCAAGGGTCGTTCGGCAGGCGCTCCAGGTATGAACGCCAGGTGCCGCTTTTCGCATCGGCGGGTTTTTCCACCAGCACCTTGAGCCCCTGGTTCATGCTCGGGTAACTGCCGTGGTCCAGCCGATACAACTTCAAGGCTTGCATGAGGCCGCCGATGTCCTGTTTCGCCGCCGTCGCTCGCGCCTGATCTGGACGGTCCAACACCTTGGGCACCACCATCGCCGCCAGGATGCCCAGGATGACCACCACGACCATGATTTCTATCAGGGTGAAGCCCCCCTGCCCGCGTGGGCCTTGGGGACGGGCGTTGTAACGGGCGATCTGCATCTCGACGGTCCTTCGCTGGATTCGATTCGAGGCGCAGTGTTGCAAGAAAATATGTCAGTGATATTGAAATTGCTCAGGAGCTTGCGTCGTCAATCGGTCACGAACGCCGGCTAGCCTTGGGGGCTGCTTTCGCCCCACGAGCCCGCGCCCATGCCTCGCCCTGCTGCCCAAGCCGGATTCACCTTGATCGAAGTGCTGGTGGCCCTGGCGATCATCGCCGTGGCCATGTCGGCCGCCGTGCGCGTGGCCGCGGTGATGACCCAGAGCAACGGCCTGCTCCGGGACAAAGCCATCGCGTTGCTGGCAGCCCGCAGCCAACTGGCGCAGTTGCGCCTGGAAGGACGGTTTACCCAGGGCTCGAAAGTTTTCGAATGCGACCAGGGACGCTTGCTGTTGCGGTGCGAACAGCATCTGCGCACGACGGAAAATGGCCGGCTGCTAGAGGTTGAATTGACCGTCTCGGATCGCAGCCGCGAAGCGCCGCCGCTGGCCCGGTTGGAGACGTTGGTCAGTCAAAAAAAATAAAAGTAACCACCATCCTTGAGGCTCTCAGGGCCCTGTCAGCGAAGGCAAGCTCACCGAATCCGGCAGCCGGGCGAGGACCAGGCGGGTTCGTTCGTTGCCACGCTCGATCACCACGGCCTGCGCCTCGATCGATACCAGCCGCACCCCTTGGGCGATCCGTTCTCCTGCCAGGAAACTGCGCGGCGGCCCGTCGTTGAGGCTGAGGATCGCCACGGCGGCGCGGGTGCCGGCCATTACGCCGCTGACCTTGATGTCCACCGGTGCCGGCTGGTTGGAAAACCACTGCAACGCCGGGTTATCGGAGCGCTCGGCCAGGCGCTGCGAAGCGACATCCGGTGTACGGGACTCAGCCGATGTCATTAGCAGTGAAGACCAGGTCGCCACCCCGGCCAACGCCGCCACCAGGCCCACGACCTGGACGATCTGCGCCGGGGATACCCGCTCGATGAACACCATGGCCCGACTCTCCTTTTCTGGTTCCGGCCCCCAGGGTACCCGTCAATTCTCTCCGTTTTATTTCACACGCTTATCATCTTCGCCGTGCAGGATGGCCTGGACGCAAAGGAGCGCGCTATGGCCCGGGCCCGGCAACACGGTTTCACCCTGATCGAATTGATGGTGGTACTGGTGATCATCGGCATCGCCAGCGCCGCCGTGAGCTTGAGCATCAAGCCCGACCCGCTGAAACTGTTGCGCCAGGACGCCGAACGGCTGGTGCAGCTGTTGCAATTGGCACAAACCGAAGCCCGCACCGACGGCCGCGCGATTACCTGGCGCTGGGATGCCAAAGGGTTCGGCTTCAGTCGCCGTGCCGATCAGGGGGCGGGACTGGATCGTTTCAAGGACGACCCGCAGCTGCATTCACGTCGCTGGCAGAGCCCGACGATGGAGGTTCGCGTGGAGCCTGGGCAGCGGGTCGTGTTGAGTGCCGAATGGATCGGCGAGCCTTTGCAAATCCGACTTTCGGACGGTCAGAACAGCCTCAATGTGCAACGCAGCGCCGCCGGACGGGTGCAGGTCCAATGAGCGCCCGGCAGACAGGCTTCACCTTGCTTGAAGTCATGGTAGCTATTTTGCTGATGGCGGTGGTCAGCCTGATTGCCTGGCGCGGGTTGGACAGCGTCACCCGCGCCGACAGCCACTTGCAGGCCAGCACCGAGCAGACCGAAGCCTTGCTGCGGGTGTTGAACCAACTGGAGCGCGACGTGGCCCTGCGCGCCAGTACCGAGCTGAGCGAACCGGCAAAACCCGGCGTCGACGACGCGCCCTCCACAGCCCCGCCCGCCCTTACGGTGCGCAGCGCCGAAGGCCGGGGGTTTCGCCTGGACGTAATCCGCGTGGGAGCGACACGGGAAGGCGAGTTGCAACGGGTACGCTGGTGGCTGAAGGGCGACACTCTGTACCGTGCCCAGGGCCAGGCCCGCGACCGTTATCCATTGCCCGCGCCTGGTCCAGGGGTGGCCGTGCTCAACGACGTCAATGACGCCGCGCTGCGGTTCTGGGACAAGGAAAAAGGCTGGCGCAAGCTCAGTGGCAATCGCCAGGAGAATCCGGCAGGCCTCGAAATCAGCTTGACCCGCCAGACACCCCAGGGCACCGAAAAATACCGGCAAGTGCTGGGGCCGTTGGAATAAGTCGAACCGACATAGCGCCAGCAGGAAGGCCCGAGGCGGGCCTCATATCCGAGAACATGCACAAACCCAGTGGGAGCGAGCTTGCTCGCGAAGAGGCAAGCAGGTTCGATATCAATGCCGTCTGTTATGCCGCCTTCGCGAGCAAGCTCGCTCCCACAGGGGATTTGTAGTCGGTCGATATCTGGGCAAGCCCAACGATCCTGTGGGAGCTTGCTCGCGATGAGGCCACCCAGGCCGCGCGTGGCTCAACTCAGCACCACCACCCCACCCGGCAACTCGGTGCATTTGGCGCCGTAGGCATCGCGGATCAGCAGGGCCACGCCGGCCAGTTGATCGAGGCGAAAGCGCGCCTGGACCTTGCGCAGGCCCAGTTCGCGATTGAGCAATAGCAGCATGCCCGGACGGTAGCGGTTGATTTCGTCGACGACGCTGGCCAGCGTTGCGTCGTTGAACACCAGCACCTGCTCGCGCCAGGCAATGGCGGCCGATACATCGGCATGACGAGGGCTGCCCACCCGGCCACTGTCGTAGATCAACTGCATGCCCGGCTCCAGGCGAAAGCGCTGGCCTTGCACCGCCACTTGCACCACGCCTTCCAGGCATGTCGCACAAACGCTCTGGTCGGTGTAGCGGACATTGAACCGTGCCCGGGCGGCGCTGATCCAGCCAGCACCAGCCTGGACGCTGACCACCTGTGCATTGCGCCCTTGGACCTCGATCTCGCCACTGAGCAATTCCACCCCTTGGCCGCCATCGTCCAGCGCACGGCGGCTGAGGCGGGTCTGGGTGTTGAGCTCCAGGCTGACGCCCTCGGCCAGTTCCACGCGACGCTGCTCGCCGACTTCGGTGATGTAGTCAGCGCCCAGCCCGGACACGCCACCGGGTACCGTGATACGGATCAACAGGAAACCGGCCGACGCCGCGATTGCCCCCGCCAGCAATGCCCGGCGGCCGAACGGCCGAGGTGCCTGCAACGCAGCGGCGGCCGGTCGGAGTTCCTGCCACAGGAGCTTGGCCTGTGCAAAGGCCTGCGCATGTTCGGGGCTCTGCCCGCACCACTGGCGCAAGGCCTGGGCGTCGGCCACGGTGGCCCGCCCCGAGGTCAGCAGAATCAGCCAGTCACGGGCTTCATCGGCCAATCGGGCCGCAGGCATGGCGTCAGGGGAAGTGATGCTGAAGATGTTCAAGCGCACGCACACTCACCAATTGATCGGTTCTCTACTCTCAAGACGGTTTTCCCGCACCGGGACCGAACCGTTGAATGACTTTTCTTTCCAGGCGCAGGGCGCAATGGCCCAGCGCAGCCTTGATTTCCTTCTCTACCATGCGCGTGGAAATGCCGAATCGCTGGGAAATTTCCAGATGCGGCGCCTCCTCCAGGCGCGCCGCGATGAAGATCCTGCGACGGCGCGCCGGCAATTCATACAACGCCTTGAGCAGCACTTGCAGTTCCCTTTGCCCGCCCACCACACGCGCCGGATCCAACGCTTCATCCGAGACATGCAGAAGCTCCTCGACCTCGTCGCCGGTGAGCAGACGCGCATCGGCTTGCCGACGGTCGGCGGCGATGTTCAGGGCCATTCGATACAAATAGGCGTTGGGCTGGGCGATGTCCTGCGTGTCGACCATGCGATCGACACGCAAGTAGGTTTCGTGCAGCACATCGTTGGCCAGTTCTTCGGAACCCAGGCGCTTGCGCAAGCGTGATTTGAAATCCTCGTAGGAGCTCAGGAACAACTTGACCAATGGGCTGCGACCGGTGTCCTTCATCGCCCCGACACCCCTTCCCCTGTTGTGCATTCCATGCGTCTTCCTGATGAGTCGGGTAACAAAAGCAGGGTCACCGGCTGGCGCAACGAACTCGGCGCCGGACGATCGATCCTGAGGTTTTGCAAGCTGTTGACCAAGGCCTTGTCGCGCATCTGATCACCCGTGGGACTGACCAGGCGGCTGTGCTGGATCACGCCATCACGGCCGATCCACACCTGCAGCACGGCGCGGAAACTGCCCGGGCGCGTCAACGCCGATCGACACAAGTTGCGCTGGATAACCGCCTGGATCGCTGCCGCGTAATTGCTGTCGCTCAAGCCGGGGCTGACACCGGGAGGCAGTGGCACTTCGCGGACCCGCACCGGTTGCAAGGTAAATGCATCTACCCGGGCGTATTGCGCCACAAGCCCGGTGCCGCCAAGCAGCACGTTCAGCCCTTGCGAAGGTGTGAATCGCCCCTGGACCCCCAGCGTATGACGCTGGCCCGATAACTGGCGGTCCACCAGCACCGCCATGCCGGTTGCGCGACTGAATTGCTCCAACGCGGTGGCCAATTCTTGAGGTTCAATGTCCAGGTCCACCAGGTCCTCGGCCTGGACCGACCCAGCCAGCAGGCACAGCGACACCATCAGCCAGGCCCACGGCGCCCCAGTCCAACCACGCCTGCGTCCGCCCCCGGCTCTGCCCTGCTGCACGACTGACGTATCCGTTGAAAAGCGTCATCCTGAGGGCTGTTTATGAATGTCGTATGACAACCGCTACAAATCCACCGGACCGCACTAGACTGATGCCCTGACAACGAACCGTCCCACGTGGCGGGCCAGGAGGTCGATGATGAAAAAGTGGATGCGCATGACGGCGGGCCTCGGACTGCTCATGGCCCTGCCCTGGGCCCAAGGCGAAGAGGCGCCGGCGTGTATCGAGGTGACCGTCGGCGGCTACAAGACCCCGGACTACCATTGCCTGAGCCGGCAAATGGGCAACGACCCACAGGCCGCGTCTGCCGCACAACGCACGCAAGATGCCCTGAATGTGCCGGTCAACGAACGCGCGCCGAACAGCATCGGCCTGGCAACCCCGGCGGCCACTGGCGTGCGCATGGGCAACACGTTCGGCACTTCGGTCAAGCCTCAACGGCCACCGACGCCTGCGAGTACCTCGCCATTGACCAAGTGAGGGGGCTCTTGTGGCGAGGGAGCTTGCTCCCGCTGGGCAGCGCAGCGGCCCCAAAAGAGAGCGGTCGCTGCGCAACCGAGCGGGAGCAAGCTCCCTCGCCACGGGATTTGTCTGGTATGACCCTGGGGATCAGCCGCTGGGACTCTGGCGAAAGCTCACCGCCAGCCGGTTCCAGCTGTTGATGGTGCTGATCGCCAGCGTCAGGTCCACCAGTTCTTCTTCGCTGAAGCTGGCACGAGCCAGGGCATAGACGTCGTCGGGCACCTGGCTTTCGGCCAACAGCGTCACCGCTTCGGTCCAAGCCAGGGCCGCGCGTTCGCGGGGGGAAAAGAAGCCGCTGTCACGCCACACGACCACCGCGTACAGGCGCCGTTCGGTTTCGCCCTGGCTGCGCGCCTCCAACGAATGCATGTCGGTGCAGAAAGCACAGCCGTTGAGTTGCGAGGCGCGAATCTTGATCAGGTGCAGCAGCGCCGGTTCGATGCTCAGGCGACTGACCAGGGCTTCCAGGCCGATCATGGCTTTCATCGCCCCGGGAGACGCATTGTAATAATCCAGACGCTTGCTCATGGCTGGCTCCGTGACGATCAGGACGTTCACGGTAGGCCCTGCAAGCCACCCGCGACAGCTCCAATTTGGCGAAAAAACCGGGGCCACGCCGCAAAAGACCAATGAGCGGGTTTTTCTGCACGCAACTTCTGCGCCGCTGCACAATACGAGTAATCTTGCGCCTTTGACGCTGGCCGCCAAACAATCGCCCGGGAGCTTGCGGTTATGGAACTTCATGTAGTCATCAACGGCCGCAAGGACCTGGCGGGCCAGTTGTACCAGCAGTTGCGCAGCGCCATCGAAAGCGGTCGCCTGGCCGCGGGCATGCAACTGCCCCCTAGCCGCCTGCTGGCCGAACAACTGGGCGTTTCGCGCAAGACTGTTTCCGACACCTATGCCCAACTGACTTACGAAAGTTATCTCACCGGCATCATCGGCAAGGGCACTTATGTCAATGCACGGCCGGCCAGGATCGTGCGTAAACAGAGCCACCGCGAGCTGGCCGGTGCCGATGTTGTCGAGGCCTGGCGCAACATGCCGGACCTGCTGCGCCATCCCACCAGCGAGGGTGCGTTGCGCTATGACTTCATTGGTGGCGCCACCGGCAAGGGCCAGTTCCCGCTGGATGACTGGCGGCGCTGCACCGCCCATGCACTGCGTCAGATCGCCAGCGCCAAGGGCTTCTACAGCCAGCCGGAAGGCTTGCCGGCGCTGCGCAATGCCATCGCGCGACACATCGCATTCTCCCGCGGGGTCAATTGCCAGGACGAAGACGTGGTGGTGTGCAATGGCGCGCAGCAAGCCCTGGACCTGATCGCGCGGGTATTGACCCGCCCCGGCAGCCTCGTGGCCATGGAAGACCCGGGCTATCCGCCGGCACGGTTGTTGTTCGGCTCCCAGGGCGCCACGGTGGCCGGGGTGCCGGTGGATGACCAAGGCATGCGGGTGGACCTGATTCCCGACGGCACGCGGCTGATTTATGTCACGCCCTCCCACCAGTTCCCCCTGGGCATGCCCATGAGCCAGGCGCGCCGTGAGGCCCTGTTGGCACGGGCCTATGAGTTGGGCGCGATCATCATCGAAGACGATTACGACAGTGAGTTCCGCTACGAAGGCCGGCCTGCCGACTCCCTGCAAAGTCTTGATGAGCGTGGCATCGTGGCCTACGTTGGCACGTTCTCCAAGACCTTGCTGCCAGAGCTGCGGCTCGGCTACGCGATCCTGCCACCGGCCATTCTCGAAGCGGTGATCCTGGCCAAGCGCCTGACCGACCAGCACACCTCCACCCTGCCCCAATGGGCGCTGGCCAAGTTCATCGCCGAGGGCTGCCTGCTCAAGCACATCCGCCGCTGTCATACCCTATATGCCGGCCGGCGCGAGCGGATCCTGGCACGCATGGCCGGTGATCTGTCGCCCTGGTTCGAGGCCGTGCCTACCACCGCCGGCTTCCATATGGCGGTGCTGTGCAAGGTACCGATAGACCTGGCGCTGGTGATCGAGCTGGCGAAAAAAGTCGAAGTCGGGCTCTACAGCCTCGCGGGTTTCTTCAACGATGTCCCGGTGCGACCTGGGCTGTTCTTCGGTTTCGGAGCGATCGAAACCCTCGACATCGATATCGCCCTGGACCGTTTGCGGGACATTTTGCAGCAGGTCACCTGACCGATTGGAGTGGGTGTTTTTCCGCCCATTGGCTGTTTGAGCGTCGCCCCGGCAAGCCTATCCTGCACCGGTGGCATCGATAATTGAGCAAACCCGTTCGACTTGATTCAGGAGCCTGGACAATGTCTCGCCAAGTGATCAACACCGTACAGGTACAGGCCGCCGCCGGCCGCTCGGAAGAACTGGGCCGGCAGTTGCAGCAAATCGTCGACACCCTGCGGGCGCTGCCCGGCTGCGACGCCTACATGGTCGACCGCTGCCCGGAGGATAGCGACCGCTGGAGCGTCAGCGCCCGCTGGCAATCGGAAGCGGCGATGCAGGCCCACTTCAACTGTCCCGAGGTCCAAGGCTTCATCAGCCTGATCGACAACCGCCTGGCCCGGAGCGTGGATTTCAATAGTTTTCCGGTTGTCTGAGACGCCCCAACACTGTTCCCGTGGCGAGGGAGCTTGCTCCCGCTCGGCTGCGCAGCAGGCGCCCCAGCCGTCCTGCGAAATGTGGACTCGGCCCCTTGGAGGGCGGCTTCGCCACCCAGCGGGAGCAAGCTCCCTCGCCACAACGCTACAGGCCAGTCAGTTATAGCTTGGTAGCCACATTGGTCTCCCCACCTTCCGAAAAATTGGACGTTTGCTTGCCCCAGTGCCGGCCTTAGGGTTGTACCTGTCGCCGCGCAACGCGCATCCACCCAACCATCCATGAAGGTCACCCGCCATGAAAGCCCTCTATCTGATCACTGCCCTCAGCCTGCTGCCCGTCGCCCAGGTCTATGCCCACGAAGCCGCCCCTTCGGAGAAAGTCTCGGTATTGCAGGAAAAAATGCTGAAAAACCTGCCCGGTAAAAAAGCCATGATGCTGACCGTCGACTATGGCCCCGGCCAATCATCCATCGCCCACAAACATGAAGGCACAGCCATGGCCTACGTGCTCGAAGGCGCCATCACCTCACAGGTCAAGGGCGAGCCTGCGGTCACCTACAAGGCCGGGCAATACTGGTACGAAGCGGCAGGCTCCGAGCACCTCGTCTCCAAAAACGCCAGCGCGACCCAACCGGCCAAACTGCTGGTGTTCATGGTCATGGGTGAAAAAGAAGCGGTGCTGATCCCGTTGAAGAACTGACCGACCCGCGTCAGCCTGTGGCGGTGGGGCGAGGCTCACCGCATCAAACACACTTCATGAAGTGTGGTTTCACAGCCTGGCGATTGATCGAGCCTGCGCTTGGGCCGGAGTATCGAGTCCCCGCCTCTACAAGTGTCCGGACCTTCATGAATACGCCTCGCACCCTCTACGACAAATTTCTGGACTCTCACACCGTCTGCCGCCTCGACGATGACGACCATCTGCTGCTCTACATAGACCGACAAGTACTCAACGAGTACACCAGCCCGCAGGCATTCACCGGGCTACGGGAAGCCAATCGTCCGGTCTGGCGCCCCCAGAGCGCGTTAGCCGTCGTCGATCACGTCAACCCCACGGCGCCGACACGCACCGTGGCGATGGCCGATGCAGGCGGCGCTCGCCAAGTCAGTTATCTGGCGGAAAACTGCGCGGACTTCGGTATCGAGTTGTTCGACATTCTCGATGCCCGGCAAGGAATCGAACACGTCGTCGCGCCGGAACAGGGCTTCATCCTGCCCGGCATGGTGGTCGCTGCAGGAGACAGCCATACCACGACCTACGGCGCATTGGGCGCATTTGGCTTCGGGATCGGGACGTCGGAAATAGAACATCTGCTGGCCACCCAGACGCTGGTCTACAAGCGTCTCAAGACGCTGCGCGTGACGGTCCACGGTGTGCTGGATCCGGGGGTCGAATCAAAGGACATGGTGATGGCTTTGATCGAGTCGATCGGCGCTGACGGCGCAACGGGCTATGTCATCGAGTTTACCGGCCCGGCCATCGCCGCACTCAGCGTTGAAGCTCGGATGACGGTGTGCAACATGGCCGTCGAAGCCGGTGCCCGAGGTGCTTTCATGGCACCGGACGACAAGGTGTTTGCGTACCTCGCCAGCAAACCACGCGTGCCGAAGGGCCAGTGCTGGGAGCAGGCGTTGCACCGATGGCGCGAACTTCGCAGTGACGAGGGCGCGCTGTTCGACCGCGAAGTGACGCTGGACGCCAGTCGCTTGCAACCCATGGTGAGCTGGGGCACCAGCCCGGACCAGGCCGCGCCCATAGGCGACGCGGTGCCTGATCCAATGGCCGAACCCGACCTCATCCGCCGTGCCGACCTACAACGTGCCCTGCGCTACATGGGCCTGCACCCAGGCCAGCCCCTGACAGATATCGCCATCAGCCATGCCTTCATCGGATCTTGTACGAATGCGCGCATCGAGGACCTGCGCAACGTTGCAGCCATTGTCCGGGGGCGGCAGGTTGCCGCTGGGGTGCGAGCCATGATCGTGCCCGGATCAACGCAGGTGCGAGCCCAAGCGGAGGCAGAAGGCCTGGCGGATATTTTTCGCCAGGCAGGATTCGAATGGCGGCAGTCGGGCTGCTCCATGTGCCTGGCAATGAACGACGACGTGCTCGCCCCTGGTGATCGCTGCGCCTCCAGCACCAACAGGAACTTCGAAGGCCGCCAGGGCGCCGGAGCACGCACGCACCTCATGAGTCCGATCATGGTGGCCGCTGCTGCCTTGACCGGCCATCTCACCGACGTACGTAGCTTGAATCAGGAGTAATGATCATGGAACCTTTTATCACTGTGTCCGGCATCGCCGCTCCCTTCCCCGCCGCGAATGTCGACACCGACGTGATCATGCCCAAACAGTTTCTCAAAGGCATCGACCGCAATGGCCTGGATCGCGGACTGTTCTTTGACCTTCGCTGGCTGCCGGACGGCGCGCCAGATCCGGCTTTCATCCTCAATCGCCCGGGTTGGCAGGACGCACGTTTCCTCGTGGTCGGGCCGAACTTCGGCTGCGGGTCCAGCCGCGAACATGCCGTGTGGGGGCTCAAGCAGATGGGCATACGCGCGCTGATCGGCACGCGCTTCGCGGGCATCTTCTACGATAATTGCCAGCGCAACGGGGTCCTGCTGATTGAACTCGACGCCGTCCAGCATGACCGGGTCATGGAAGCGATATCGCAAGCGCATAGCGCCGAAATACACATCGATCTACCGGCGCAGTGCATCCGCCTGAGCGACGGCAGCGTCGTTGAATTTGCCATCGATCAGTTGCGCAAGCAGGCGCTGCTGGACGGGCTCGATGCGATCGGTCGGACGTTGCACAAGGCTGAGGCGATACGGGCGTTCGAGGCGCTGCACTTGAAGGAAAATCCCTGGTTGCGCTGATTGTTTCTCTCCGCCGCCGCCCGACCAGTTGCATAGGTATAGGGGGTACCCCTATCGTGTGCAACGCATCGACGGGGGTATCCCATGGGCCATATCGCAGCCAACAAAGACGATCTTCTCAAACGTGTAAAACGTATCGCCGGACAAATCCAAGCCGTTGAACGGGCTTTGGAGTCGGATCTCGATTGCGCCAGAACACTGCACCTTGTCGCCGCCACTCGCGGAGCCATCAACGGCTTGATGGAAGAAATCATCGAGGAACATGCGCGCGAACATGTCGCCAATCCTGCTCTCAGCGAAGCGCAGCGCAACAAGGGCATCGAGGAACTTCTCGAAGCCATTCGCCGCTATTCCAAGTGAACGCCTCAAGGTACGACTCATGAACAGCACCCGTCACCCCCACATACATGACCATGTGTTCCTTGGCTCGGCCCATGACGAAAATGCCAAGCGTACGCTTTGGGTCGTGGCACTGACCGTCGTGATGATGGTGGGCGAAATCACCGCCGGCTATATCACCGGTTCGATGGCATTGCTGGCCGACGGTTTTCATATGGCAACCCATGCCGGCGCATTGGGCATCGCGGCGTTCGCCTACGGATACGCGAAACGCCACGCTCGCAGCCAGCACTACAGTTTCGGCACCGGGAAGGTCGGAGACCTGGGCGGGTTCGCCTCGGCACTAATTCTCGGCATGGTTTCCCTGGGCATTGGCGTTGAGTCTGTCATGCGCCTCCTGCAACCAACGCAGGTCCAGTTCGGTACCGCTACGCTCATCGCGATTGCCGGTTTGATCGTCAACATTATCAGCGCCCTGCTGCTGGGCCACGGACACAGCCATGGGCACGATCATGACGATCATGACCATGCCCACCACGGGCATGACAACAACCTGAAATCGGCGTATGTCCACGTCGTCGCAGACGCACTGACGTCTGTCCTGGCCATTGCCGCGCTGCTCGCCGGCCGGTACCTGGGTTGGGTGTGGCTGGATCCGGTCATGGGCATCGTCGGCGCCATCGTCATTGCGCGCTGGGCCTGGACCCTGATGGGCGTCACGGCTGGCGTACTGCTGGATCAGACCGATGCGCACGTGGCCGAGGAAATCCGCGAACTGGTCGAGAAACCGGGGGACGCCACCGTCACCGACTTGCACGTCTGGCGGATTGGTCCGCAAGCCCATGCAGCCATCGTCAGTGTCCTGGGAGAGGCCACTGCGAACGCCGAGAGCATTCGGGGACGTCTCAAGCCCGTTCACGAAATCAGTCATCTGACGGTCGAGTTTCGATCGCTCTGAAAAATGGCCGGCGCACCACGGCGATGTGCCGGCCTTTCAGGTGATGATGCGTGTCCAAATCATCACCTCAGAGAACACTCGCGCCTGAACGGAAAGCATCGGCATTCAATCCGAACCGATTCATCTTGTTGTACAGCCCGCCACGGGAAACGTTGAGCTGTCTGGCGGCCAGGCGGATGTTGCCGCCGGTGTCCTTCAGGGCGGCGATGATCGCGTTCATTTCGTGGGCACTCAGGTCCAGGGTTGTCCTGGGTCCAGGCACAACGCCCGGCGCCGATGATCGCAGCGCCTGCTTGATTTCCAGCGGAAGATCACTCGGTTGGATGAGTGCGGTGACCGCCAGATTCGTCGCCCGTTCAATGGTGTTTTCCAGCTCGCGCACGTTACCCGGCCAGTGATAGGCGGACAGGATCTCCAGCGCCTCGGGCGAGATGCCCTGCACCGATTTGCGCAGCGAGCGGGCACATCGCCCAAGGAAATGCCGCGCCAACAGCGGCACGTCCTCGCGACGCATGCGCAGCGGCGGCACCGTCAGGTTCAAGACATTGAGCCGGTAGTAGAGGTCCTCCCGGAACGCGCCATCGGCCACCGCCTGGCTCAGATTCCGGTGTGTGGCGGCAATGATGCGCACATTCACCTGCTGGGATTTTTTCGCGCCGACCCGCGTCACCTCGCCTTCCTGCAAGACCCGTAGCAAGCTGACCTGGGCATCAAACGACATGTCGCCGATTTCATCGAGGAAAATCGTTCCGCCATCGGCCAATTCGAATTTGCCGGCCGATCCACCGCGCGCCGATCCGGTGAAAGCACCTTCCACATGACCGAACAATTCGCTCTGCACCAGGTCCCGCGGTATCGCTCCGCAATTGACGGCCACGAACGGTCCGCCGCTGCGGTCGCTGGCGTTATGGATGGCCTGGGCAAACAACTCCTTGCCAGTGCCGCTCTCCCCCAGGATCAGGGTTGTCGAGTCACTGCGACTGGCGATCCGCCCCAGGTGCAACGCGTCCAGGATCGCTCGCGAACTGCCCTGGATGGTTTCGAAGGTGTAGCTGGCCTGGGTGCCGATGATCCGCCGGGTGATTTCCCGGATACGGCGGTTCTCCCGCAGCGAAACAATGCGCCCGCCCTGCTCCAGTGAACACACCGACACCAGGCAGGCCAACTGGCTGCGATCATGCAGCTCGAAGATGCAGTCCAGGTCCCGTGGACCTTCGCCGCTGCCCAGCAGAATCTCGTCGGTCAATTCACTCTGCCCCAGACGCTGGAACGGACTGCCCAACAAGTCGCGGCCCACTCGAAACAATTGCCGGGCATAGCGGTTGAGGGCCTTGATGCAGCCGCGCTCGTCCAGCACCACCAACCCCTCATTGAGCACTTCCAACACGGTTTGCTGCTCCGCCAACAAAGCCTGTAGCGCCATCTGCCGCGCGACCGCTTCGGCAGCGGCCTGGACGGTGCCCAGCGTGTGGAAATGGAACCAGCCGGGCTCGGCAGTCAGGGTGAGCATGGCCAGTGTCCGGCCCTGGGCATCCCTGATCGGTGCGGCAGCGCAATGCATGCGTCGACGACGCAAGCCGGTGGCGAAATTCTCCTCGGCCAGCACGTACACCAAACGGTCTTCGGCCAGCGCCAGCCCCGTGCAATTGGTGCCTTGCACCGACTCCAGCAGGCGGCTGCCCACCGGGGTGAGGTCCAGGCCACAGAAATACAGTGTCGTGCCTTGGGCATCGGTCAGGTTGATATGGCCCCTGGGGTTGTAGGCCAACAAGCCGCGCATCACCTCTGCCGCGGCGGCGATCAACACACGATGGCTCGCCAGTGTCGCGGCCAGTTCAGCCGGGGCGACGAATTGGTATTCGCCGTCATTCGGATCCAGGCCTGCTTCGACACTGCGCAACCAGGAGTTCCAGATCACCTGCCTGACCCTGGCTGGCCGCTCAGTCTGTCCGCTCAGGCATTGCCGCCAAGCCTGCTCCAGCTCAGCGATGGGACCCTCGCTCAACGAAGCTGGACCGAGCCCGGTGAGGTAATCGAGGTCCTGCACACTCAGGGCCGTGGGTTGTGGGATCACGCTGCCACCTATGTTCATATTTTCAACATGTCAGTATAGACATGTCATTTAAATGCGCACTTATTCAAAAACCGCTTAATAAATTCGTTAAATATCAATAAGTTAATTTATGGCACAGCCCTTGCTCCTTGCCTTGTACCGGCGAAGGCCTGTCTGTCGTCGAGTCGCTGAATAACAACAAAAGGGGAGTCATTCATGGATACAACCAAAATCATCCGCCTCGGCCTCATTGGCGCCGGCCGCATGGGCAGCTTCCATGGCCTGACGGCCGCCAGGCATATTCCAGGGGCCTGCCTGGCCGCCATCGCCGACCCGACACCCGGCCAAGCCGCGCGTCTGGCGGCAGAGTTGGGTGTGCAGCAGGTCTACACCGATCCACAACACCTGCTCGACGATCCGGACATCGACGCCGTGCTGATCGCCGCCCCGGCCCGCAGCCACGCCGAACTGGTGATCAGTGCCGCTCGCGCAGGCAAGGGCGTGTTCTGTGAAAAACCCATGGCCATCACCCTGGACGAAGCCGACCGCGCCATCGCCGCGGCTGCGGACGCACGAGTGACGCTGCAGGTCGGCTTCAACCGCCGCTTTGTCAAAAGCTTCCGGACCGCTCACCTGGACGTGGTCGCCGGCCGTATAGGAACGCCGCAACTTCTGCGCTCGCTGACGCGCGATCCGGCATTGAACAATCCAGCCGCCTCGCCGCAGTGGGTGATCTTCCTTGAGACCCTGATTCATGACTTCGACACCCTGCGCTATCTCAACCCCGGTGCCGAAGCCGTGGAAGTCTTCGTCATGGCCGACGCGCTGATCGCACCGGACTACAAGAGCAAGGGCTTTCTCGACACCGCCGTGGTCACGATCCGTTTCGACAACGGCGCCATCGCCACCGCCGAAGCGAATTTCCAGGCGGTCTATGGCTACGACGTGCGCGGGGAAGTGTTCGGCAGCGCCGGCATGCTGAGCATGGGCAGCATCAGCGACTCAGACCTGGTTCGTTATCTGGCCGATGGCATCCAGGCGGACACCCAGCGGCTGGACACTGACTTGTTGCGCGATGCCTATGTGGCCGAGCTCAACCACTTTGTGGACTGTCTGCGCACCGGCAAACAACCACTCGCCAGTGGCGCAGATGCCCGGGCGGCGCTGGCTATTGCGCGTGCGTGCATCGAGTCGTTCCAGCAAGGCAAAGCCGTGCGCGTGCAGGGAGGTCGCCCATGAGTTTCACCCCGTTCAAGCTGGCCGTCAGCGCCGAGATGGTGTTCCTCGACCTGCCCTTCACCGAGCGCGTCAAACGTATTCACGCGCTGGGCTTCAGTGCCGAAATCTGGGACTGGACGACGAAAGACATTCCGGCCCTGGTCGCCACCGGCGCTGACTTCACCTCGATGACCGGCTACATCAGCGGCAACCTCACCGATCCCGAGGACATCCAGCGCCTGCTCGACAGCGCCCGGGAATCCCTGGCCATCGCCGCCCAATTGAATTGCCCGAGCCTCAATTTGCATGGCACCGGCCTGGGCGACCAGGGCTTGCCGGTCAAACCCGTGGCCCACGCCACCGGCCGCATGTGGTTGAGCGCTTGCAAGACCCTGGAAAAAATCGCTCGCCTGGGTGAAGACGCCGGCCGGGTGTTCCTGCTGGAAAACCTCAATACCGAGGTCGATCACCCCGGTACTCCGTTCGCTCGCGCCGACGACACCCTGGCGCTGATCGAAGCCGTGGGCAGCCCGCACCTGAAGATGAACCTCGACCTGTACCACGCCCAGATCGGCGAAGGGAATCTGATCGAACTGATTCAGCGAGCCGGCAGCGCCATCGGGGAAATCCAGGTGGCCGATGTCCCCGGACGCAAAGAGCCCGGCACCGGTGAAATCCATTATCCAGCCATTGCCAAGGCTTTGTTCAGCATGGGATACACCGGTGTCGTCGGGCTCGAAGGTTGGGCCAGTGGCGACAGCGAAGTGGCACTGGAGCGCTTTCGGCAAGCCTTCACGCTGGATTGAGCGCCGGCGGCACGCTGCGGCGTCAAGCCAACGCGTGCCGGTCGGTCCCAGGTTTGATCTTGATGAATTTCGACTCATAACAACAAAAGGAAAACCATCATGCGTCGCAGCACACTTCTTTTCGCCGCACTGCTACTCGTCTTCAGCCAATGGGCAACCGCCAGCTATCGCATCGGCGTCAGCATTGCCAGGGTCGACGACAACTTCATGACCTATGTACGCCGCGGCCTGGAGGACGCTGCCAAGAAAGAAGACGTGCAGATCCAGTTCGAAGACGCCCAGGGCGACGTGGTGCGTCAGCTCAATCAGGTCCAGGGCTTCCTCAATCAGAAAGTCGACGCGGTCATCGTCTTGCCCGTGGATACCTCCGCCACCGCCAGCATGACCCGCTCAGCGGTCGAGGCGAAGACGCCGCTGGTCTATGTCAACCGTCACCCGGACGAACACGTCCTGCCCAAAGGCGTAGTGACGGTCGCTTCCAACGACATTGAAGCCGGGCAATTGCAGATGCGCTATCTGGCGGAAAAACTCGGCGGCAAGGGCACGCTCGCGATCATCATGGGCGACCTGGCGCAAAACGCTACGCATGACCGCACCGAGGGCGTCAAACAGGTGCTCAAGGATTATCCCGGCATCAAAATCGTCGAGCAGCAAACGGCGGAATGGCAGCGCAACAAAGGCATGGACCTGACCAGCAACTGGCTACTGGCAGGCACCCGTTTCGATGCCATCGTTGCCAACAATGACGAGATGGCCATCGGCGCCGCCATGGCGCTCCAACAGGCCGGCAAAGCCAAGGGCGAGATTGCGATCGTCGGCATCGACGGCCTGCCCGACGGACTGGCGGCGATCAAGCGCGGGATGCTGGTCGCTTCGGTCTTCCAGGACCCCAAGGCCCAGGCCACCGTTGCCTTGCAAGCGGCCATCAAAATGATCAAGGACGAACCGGTCCAGGCGGATGTCTGGGTGCCCTTTGAGCTGATCACCCCGGAACAGGTGGCCGTGTTCGAGCAGCACTACAAATAGCGCTGGGGTTGGGGTGTTGAATATCCCGACGCTTTCGCGGGCAAGCTCGCTCACAACAGATTCACGGTGTGCAGAAAAGGTGTGAGCAGCCGCAACCCCTGTGGGGGGCTTCGTTAGCTGGGAGAGTGCTCCTACCGTCGCCCCTTCAGAAAATGCCTACGAAAGTACCTTGCAGATCAAACAACGCCGGCTATGCTCCCAAAGCTGACTTTCAGGATACTGGCTCCGAGCCACAAGACCCCCGATCTTGCCGTCCGGACATCGCAACGATGATTAGCAGGAAGCTACACATCTGACGACGCGAATGCGTTCGCCAAGGTGTTCCCCAGGAGGGAGCCATGTCCGCACCAGGACAGTACCTGATTGCCATAGCGGCCCATGATCGCGTGGACTTGCTCGACGTCAGTGCCCCAGACAAGCGGTTCCACCGGATGGCTCGAATCGAACCGCCGTACACACCCGCCCTCCCTTGCGCCATTCAACTGCCGGCCCCGCCGTCTGCCCCAGGTCGCACCTGCGACTTTTCTGGCATGGCCGCGACCAGCGTCCATGAGCTCAAGCGCAAAGTTCATTCTTGGAAAACCTGCAGCCTCACCGCAGGATCGATGCCGGTTCCCAGATAACGCAGTTGATCAAAGGACACACGGCCACCAAGGCCGTCGCCTATTTCCGCGCAATGGCGCAGGGAGAACAACATGACTTCGCTTCGTATGGCCCTGGCCGGGTTGTTGGCCTGTACAACCTCCTCGGCAGCGTTTGCCGAACTCGCCCCCCAGCCGTTCCTGGCACCGCCCAGGCTTGTTGAAAAAGGCGCGCCGGGCACGTTGAAGGCAACTGAGTCGGCCACCGTGCAAACGGATTGCAACCCGCAGGGCGACATCACTCGCGACGGGCAAACGGTCGAACTCAACCTGCAAGTGCAGAAGCGCGAAAACTCTATCTACAACCCAGGCAATCCCGACGGCGCCAAGGACAAGGTCAAGCTGCGGTCCTATGGCGGTTGCCTGTCGGGGCCGCTCATCGATGTGCAGCCAGGCAATACCTTGCGGGTCCACCTGGACAATCAGCTGGATAAGAACGATCCCAGCTGTCCAGGTGGAGGTGACCCGGCGAATGGTCAACCGGGCTGCTTCAACACGATCAATCTGCATTACCACGGGATGCATGTTTCACCGTCGGGCAACAGCGATAACGTGCTGTTGAATATCGCCCCGCAAACCCGATTCGAATACGAGATCAACATCCCCACGGATCACCCTTCAGGCACTTTCTGGTACCACGCGCACCGGCATGGTTCCACTGCCCTGCAGGTCGCCAGCGGCGCTGCGGGCGCGCTGATCGTGCGCGGTAACCGACCCTATACCGGCGGCAAGCCAGGAGACATCGACACCATTCTCAAGAACGTCGCCGGAGACCCCATCATCGAGCAAGTCTTTCTGTTCCAGCAGATTCCCTATGCGTGTTTCGACGACAAGGGCGCCATCATCACGCAAAAAGATGGCACCTGGACGTGTCCCAGCGGCAAGACCGGCGTCGTGGAGAACTTCCAGGCGCAGCTCTCGTCACCCACCGTCTGGGACGAGAGTGGTCGCTTCACCAGCATCAACGGCGTGGTACAGCCGACCCTCCAGGGCATCGCCGCGGGAGAAATCCAACGCTGGCGTTTTATCCACGGGGGTATCCACGACACCGTGAACCTGCAAATCGTGCCCATGAACCCGACCAGCCCCACAGCCACGCTTGCGCTCAAGGGTGTACTCAGCGGCACACCGAAGGAACAGGCCGCCACGATTGCCGACCTGTGCCCGGCGACTGTGCCGGGTACCAGCAAACCGGTCGAACTCGTACCGCAGTTCGAGATCGCCGCCGACGGACTCACGCGCACCGCGATCCGTCCCATCGGCGTCAACAAGAAGAGCGTGAGCGGCGGCATCGGCAGCAATTTCCTGCAACCGGGCTACCGCAGCGATGTACTGCTGATGTTCCCCCGCGACGGCACCTACTGCGTGCTGAACCAGGCGGCAACCCCCGCTGAACGCGCCAATGCAGGCCCCAACGGTGGCCCCGGCGGCCAGGGTCCGAACGAAACACAATTGCTGGCCACGGTCATCGTGTCAGGCGGCAAGGTTGTGACTGACGATCCGCAAAGCTACATCCAGCAAGCGCTGTACGACGCCAACAAGGCGGATAAATCGCTCCCTGCCGCAGCCTTGGAAGGGCTGCGAACCGGAGACCTGAACCCTTGGCGCGGGATGGATGACCTGAAGAACGCGGTGGTCAATGATGACATTCAGAAGGCCGACTTTTTTATCGGCAATCCGCCATTCCCGCCCTCGCCGCCCGCCAATGCGCCACAGAAACCGGGAGATCCGTGGACCGGCCCGTTCGGCTTCTATATCAACTACAAGTCCTACGATCCGGACCGCATCGATTTCACCCGCCAGGTCAACACGACAGACGATTGGGTCCTGACCTCCCAGGGTGAGCCTCATATCTTTCACATTCACGTCAACCCGTTCCAGGTGATGGACGTGCTCTATGCCAAGCCCGGCGAGAAGCCCAAGAGCATCTTCGGCCCCAACGGCGAGTGCCTGGTGCCAGCCGACGAACTGGGCCTGCAAAACCAGTACTGCGGGATGTGGCATGAGTTCAAGGACACCGTCTTCGTGCAGAACGACTATCAGGTTCTGGTGCGCACGCACTACGACCGCTACATCGGTGAGTTCGTCATTCACTGCCACATCCTCGACCACGAAGACGGCGGCATGATGACCAATATCCAGATCGTTCCGGACATCACTGCCGTCGGCGGTGGCATTGGCATGGCCGGCATGAAGCACACCGCCCATCAACACTCGGACTCCAAGCAACCCTGATCAGGAGCTATCGGCAATGAGTAATCCCTTTGCAGGAAAATGGACATACAGAAGCTTCCTCAACAACCCTGTGCTGACTGACGGCGACCCGACGAAACTGGAGGCGCTGTTGTTCGCCGAAGGTGTGTGGACCGTAGAGGACACCGCCGATGAGACGTTCATTGGCGAACTCAGTTTCGGGGCGAACGCCGTCATGGACTTGAAGGGGGTCATCACCCATGGCCACGGTCGTCCGGACCATGTGCACATTGCAGGCAGCGGGCGACCCGGGACTTCGACACAAGACTACTTCTACGACTATGACGGATCGCTGACGGAACACTGGCCCAACGGCGTGAGTCAGGTTCCGGCCATCACCGGGTCGGTGATCCGCATGAAACCTCACAATGGCGAGCCCGCCGGACTGGTCGCCTCGTTCATCTCCGTCAAGAGTACCTAGGTGCTATTGGCCGGGACACTACCGGGCCGCCACGGATGTCGAGCAAGCTGCATGTGTTGAGCATGCGCAGGCTGGCGACCAGGATCCGATCCACTGCAACGTTCATTCGTTATTGATGACAAGGAGTCGGGCATGACCACTACTTCCACCACAGCGCCTGTCGCCCAACCTACCTGGTACGGGCAGATCCGCGATATGTTCACCTCAGTAGACAGGGCGCACATGGCCACGCAAGGCCTTGACCTGGCCAGCTACTACACGGTGATGAAGCACGCCGGCGATATCTACCAACAGGTGGCGGGGGGCAATATGCCGCCGAACCGACCCTGGCCCGCTGACTGGGTGGGTACCTTTCTGAACTGGATGAACAACGGCTATCCCAAAGGAGTCCCCGCTGCCAGCGCCAACGCAACGGACTTCGCGGCGCGGTCACTGTCCAGCGCAGACGCGTCCGCCGCCAGGGTCCGCAAGGACATCACCACGCTGTCCAGCGCCGAGCTCGGTCTGCTCAAACAGGCGTTTGCCGGCATTATGGCCATGGACGCCGCCGACCCCAACAGCTACTTCACACAGGCCGGTTATCACTGGTTTCCGGTGCCCAATACCTATTGCATGCACCATGTCCCGGGCTATAACCCTTGGCACCGCGCCTATCTGGTCAGCTTCGAGAACGCGCTGAGATCGGTCCCCGGCTGTGCGAACGTGACCCTGCCCTACTGGGATATCACCACGCCCTTCCCCGACGTGCTTAAAAGCCCGCCCTTCGATCAATACACACTGCAGCAAGCCGCCAGTTCCGATTATCCCGAAGGCTACGTCACCACACGTTTTGACTACGACACGATTGGCCAGAAGCTGCTGACCTACGGGGTGACCGATGATGTGAACCGAGCCATGAGCAAAACCGACTGGGAAGACTTCCACGGCTATTGGTCCGGTGCCGCTCACAACACCATCATTGCCGCCCACGACAGCGGCCACAACTCCATCGGGCCAACCATGCAGAACCAGGAAGTGGCGGCGTTCGACCCGGTGTTCTGGTTCTTCCATTGCAACTGGGACAGGCTGTTCTGGGAATGGCAGAAAAAGATGCTGGCCACCGATCTGCATGGGCTGCTCACCACCATCAACGAAGTCACCGATCCGGTCAGTTATCAGATTTTCAATGATGCGGCGCTGCAAACCCTGAACCCTTTCACCAGTTCCCCACCAGAACTGAACACGGTTGCGATCATCGACTCGGTCAGTCAACTCGGCATCGACTATGCACCCGCAGCGACAAGCTCGGACGTCGATTTCATGCCGAAGACCCAGCGTACGCTCGCCGCATCCAAACGCTTCACCGTTGAAGCCGATCGAGTCAATGTGCGAGTCAGCGGTATCAATCGCCTGAAGATCCCCGGCAGCTTTTCGGTGCACTTGCAGAAGGACGCGAAGACCATCGCCTCCAGAGCATTGTTTCAACCGGTGGAGACGCAAAGCTGCGCCAATTGCGTGGCCAACGCCATGACCCAATTCGATTTCGAATTACCCATGGCGGCCGTGTTGGGCGGCAAGCTGAGCGTCTGGGTGGAGCCGGTGAACAAGGACTTCGTCGGCGATCGATTCCCGCAGAAGCTGATGGGCGACCCCGTTATCGATGTGCATCTGTTGCTGCAGACTCAGTAGCAACCTGGACCGACGGTGCCGGACTTCAGGCGTTGAAGTCCGGCTTCAGTCGCTGGTGAACGCCAGATAGACATCAGTGTCGAGAACGACCTTATGCGGCCAGGCTCTGTTCTACGCCAATTTACCTGTGACCCCTGGCCGGTGCTTTTGGCAATGGCGGGACTCGGCTTGGCCTTGTCCGTCTACAACGACATCAACACCAACGGACCTGCGTTTTGCGTCACTGCGAATGGGCTGTCGATTTTTACGAGTTGGCCTGCCGCCCTGCAAGCGGAGCTGGCACTCAACCCACCCCAGCGAATCCTGGCCGGTTGGGCCTTGATGCTCCTGGCCATGATGCCGCCCCTCCTGGCGACGCCACTCACGCACGTCTGGCGCTCCAGCCTGCCAAACAGGCGAATACAAGCGTCAGTCGGGTTCCTGCTCGGTTACGCTGCCATGTGGATGGCCGCCGGACCGCTCCTGATCGCCCTGGCGCTGTTGCTACAGATGGCTGCCGCAGAAAATACCCTGGCCGTGGCGCTGCTGGTTGCAATGCTGTGGAGCGCGAGCCCGTGGCACCGCGCAGCCCTCGACCGTGGCCACCGAATGGGGCAGCTAAGCCTGTTCGGCTGGGCTGCCGACAGGGATTGCCTGATCCGTGGCCTGGCGCACGGCCTCTTTTGTATCGTTTCGTGCTGGGCCTGGATGCTCGTGCCGCTTGTCAGCGGGTCCTGGCACATTCCGATGATGTTGTTGGCGGGCGCGATCCTGCTGGCTGAACGGCTCATCCCTGCCAAAGCGCCGCGCTGGAGCTGAGCGTTTAAAACAAGGCTTCACGCATGCAATCCGTCTGGACCTTCCCTTCACTGCGGGGTTACTGACTCAACCAGGAGGACGCGCGATGTTCGCGTATTGCTCCAACAGCCGAGCCAAGTCTTGATAAGAGATCGATAAATGATGAGCCCCTAACCTGCTCATCGACTTAGAGGTGCGCCGTGCCTGGGCGGCGCTGATCGCTGGGGCATGGGCGTACCGAGCAATCCGCCGGGCTCCGGTTTGCGCGCATCGAGCAATCGGAGATTCAGGATCAATACAGCTGGCTTTACGCTGTAGCCGGTTCAATTGCTTACTCAGCTGCAGCGACAAGTAGCCTGCGTGGTAAGCATCCGGGTGATTGGCGCCAAGCAAACCCTTCAACGCAACTAGCCGGTGTTGTTGTTTCGCTTGCCATTTGGGGTGATCGATATTGCTTGCGTGGCGAAGTAGCCGGAGTGTGTTCTTGTGCAATGAAAGTTTCAGAGCCTGAATATGTTTCGCTCGATCTTTCGGCAATATCTGGAACGCCAACAGGCAGATAAGCATCGCAACGATCCAAGCCAGCGCCTGGTTCGCGAAATCGACGAAATCGTATAAGGCGGTACCGCCAGTGCTCACCAATGTATTGAACCCGATCAGGTAGGCAATACCTTGCAGGGCGTGGCGAGGTTGGCTCGTTGCATGGATCCCGAATGACCAGAACGTAGCCAGCAGCAGGAATAACAGAGGGAAACCGTTGATCTGGGGCATCAGCAGGAATTTGCACAGCGCTGCCGCCAGAATGGCGTAGAGCGTTCCCCGTATGAAGCTGGCAATGCCTTGGGCAGGCGCGGGAGCCATCGCGACCAATGTGCAGCACGGGCCCATGACCGCCAACAGCGCCGGCCCTTGATCCCAACCACTGAGATACCAGACCGCACCAGCCGCCAAAGTGGCAAGCAGCGCCCGGAAGCCGTTGCGCGCCGCATCGCCGAAATTGCGGTGATACCCCACGGCGCGCACCTGCTCCCGGCGAGCGTGGTCGAGACTGGAGAAGTTCAGCAAGGCCTCGCCCAGGTCCTTCAGTTGTTCGTCCAACCGTTCGCTGGGCAACCGCGAGCACGGGTTCGAGTCAGCGAGATCGTCCACCAGGCTATGGAGTTGCCCGATCGTATCGGCAGCGGCAAGGAAGTCGCAGCGGGCGTCGACCATCCGTTCACTCAGTTGCCGCAACGCCGTGCTTATTTGAGCGAGTAACGTGGGGTCTATTCCAGGGTCTGGGTCGTCGCCATGCACATCGAGCACAGCGGACTGCAAATGTGCCAGGCCTGCCTGAATCGCCAGTTGCCGGGAGCGAATCAGTGACGACTCCCCCCGGGCGAGTCCCAGTTGGTCGTCCACCTTGCCGATATCCATAGCGAGCTGATGACGCAGCGTCGCCAGCGCCACGGGCTGCTCGCCAGACAGTCTCGCGGCGAGCAGCCGAGCACTGCGGCCCCAGACGTCCGCCAGCGAGCTTCGAACCTTCTGCTCCATGGTCTTGGCACTGAACAGCGTGACCACCAGGCTCAAGCTAAGGACCCCGAGCGCCACCGCCGTGCCTCGGGTGATGATGTGGTCGAACCCTTGTTCGGGCGCGACGATGGCAGGACCCAACGCCAGGCACACCGTATAGCCCGCCACCACTGCCGCCGTGGCTTGGTAATGGCGCAGGACGCTCATCGCGCCTACGCACAGGCCCAGCCACATACCGATGCCCACTATGAACAACACCATCTGCTGAGCGAACAACCCTGTCAGCACGAAGGCCGCAACCATGCCGACCAAGGTACCGAGCATGCGGTAGAAGCCCTTGCCCAGAACCGCCCCTTGGATCGGCTGAACCAGCAGCAGCACGGTGGATGCCCCCGAAAACGGCGATTCCAGATGCAATTGGAAGCCGAGCCACAGCGCCAGGCCCGCCGCCAGGATACTGCGCAGTACGTAGGAGAGAGTGGCGGGCGTCCAGGGCCAGGGGATCGCCGCGAAAAAGCGTGTCGCCAGAGGAGTCATCACATGAACGCCTGTAGCCATTGGGTGAGTCGCCAGCGCGGGGCGGCGTTCGACTGCGTCACTTCGACACTGGCGGTCATGCCCGCCGCCAACTCCACCCCGTCCGGTACCCTGTCCAACTCGATGCGCACGGGTACACGCTGTGCCAACCGAATCCAACTGAAGGTCGGGCTCACCCGGGGCAAACCGTTGTCGTCGCGCAATTCATTGGCATCGGCAATCCCCCTGCCCATGCTTGCGACATGTCCCTCCAGTAGCGGGGCAAACCCCATCAGCTTGATCGACACTGGCGCGCCGATGCGCACACTCGGCAGCTTGGTCTCCTCGAAATAGCCCGTGATCCAGAAGCTATGAGCATCGACCACGAATAGATTGGTATTGCCAGCCTGCGCGTAGTCACCCACTTGCAGGCGTAGTTGAGTGACGTAGCCGTCCACCGGCGAACGAATAGCCGTGCGGTCCAAGTCGAGTTGGGCGTGGGCTAATTGGCTTCCTGCCGCATCCAGGCGCGCTTGGGCCACCGCCAAGTCTCGCGCTGCGTTGTCGATCTCTTCCCGGGCGATGGCGCCAGCCAACTGGGCTCGTCGCTTGAATTGCGCACTGCGCTGCTCGAACACACTGCGCGCCTCTGCAAACTCCGCCGCACGCTGCTGCTGCGTCAGTCGATAAGCTCGCGCATCGATGCGATACAGCAAGTCGCCCTTAGCCACCCATTGGTTGTCGCCGGCCAATAACTGATCGATCTGGCCGGACACCTCCGGTGCAATACGGATGACCTGGGCGCTCACCCGACCGTCCCGCGTCCAGGGCGCCAGGACATACGCACGCCAGAGTTGCAGGCAGAACACCAACGCCAGCAAGCCAAGTCCCAAGGTAAAGGCAGGTTTAAGGATTTTGACGACAGACATGGCCAGCCTCACTTAGCAATGGACGACCATCGCCGACACGACGATAAGCGAGACAAAAAAGCGCGCCAGCGCCGGGTGCCACGTCCCGTCCAGCCAGCGACGGGTCAGGCGTTCAATCAATCTGTAGGCCAGAGCCGATGCAGCCAAGTAGATCAACAAGGGGGGAAAATAGAGGTTGGCAATCGAGATTTCGCTGAGCATGGCAAGCACCGGGATTCGGAAGTTCTAGCATTCGCCCGCGTACTGAAGGGGGCTTGGTGATGATGCTAAGGGACTACCACCGCTGCCGATATTGAGTACACTGCCAAAATATAATCAAATTCAGACAAACGCCGACGACATTCCATGGCCGAAATCCACCGTTTCCACGTCGATCGATTCGAGTACGACAACCTGCCGCAACCTGCCGTAGCGCTGATGCTGGAAACCCAGCGCAACGACAGTGAGTCCGCCGAACACAAACACCGCAAAGGGCAACTGGTCGTGGCTTGTTGCGGAGGCATTGTCTGTACGGTGGAAGATGGCGTCTGGATGGTGCCGTCAGGGTTCGGCGTCTGGATTCCGGGGGGCGTCGCCCATAGCAACCGCGTCACTGCCAACGGGCAAGTCTGTTTCTTGTTCGTGGAGCCCGGCGCCGCGTCGCTGCCGGATCGCTGCTGTACCCTGGCCCTATCGCCACTGATCCTGGCACTCATCCTTCACCTGAGTGACCAAGCCCAGGATTACCCAGCCAATTCGCGCACTGCACGGCTGGCCAACGTGCTGCTCGAAGAACTTGAACTCGCGCCCACGGAACAGCTTTACCTGCCGTTGCCTGCCTCGAACCAGCTTCGCACCATCGCCCGGGCGCTGGCGCAAGAGCCCTCCAACCGCGCCACCATGGCAAGTTGGGCACGGCAGGTGGCCATGAGCGAACGCTCGCTGGCCCGCCTGATAAAAAGCGAAACCGGGCTTACCTTCGGTCAATGGCGCAAGCAATGGCAGATCATCGTCGCGTTGCAAAGCCTGGCCGAGGGGCACTCGGTGCAGAGGACGGCAGAGGCGCTCGGCTACGAGTCAGTCAGCTCGTTCATCACCATGTTTCGCAAGACTTTGGGCAACTCACCAGCACGCTATTTGCGCAATACCGCGTTAAGGCAATGAGCTGATGACAATGGTCAACGCCGCTATCGGGCCATGGGGCTTTGGGGAATTCATGGGCCTTGCGGTGAACAGCCACTCGTTTCCAGACACATTTGAATGACGACAGGTTCTAGCGCCCCTCATTGCACGGGTTCACTGCTTCGGCGTGTCTGTCTACTGGCCCCTGGTGGTTGGCCATTGATGCGCTTGAATGCGCGGCTGAACGCCGCTTGTGAGTTATAGCCCAAGCGTTGTGCGACGGCATCGATCGACAGGTTGTCCTGCGTCAGCCACTGGCTGGCGATCCGCATCCGCAACTCGGTGGCGTATCGCAATGGAGGCACGCCAATGGTGGCTTGAAAACGCTGCGCGAACACCGAGCGGGATACGTGGGATTCGGCTGCCAGCTCGGCCACCGTCCACTCGCGCCCGGGTTGGCGATGCAGGGCGAGGATAGAGCGTGCCAGCCGGGGGTCTCGCAGCGCCGCCATGAGACCTTGCGCGCTTTCGGAGCCACACTCGACCCAACCCCGTACGAACAAGGATGCAGCGACCTCCGCAAGCCGAGCCATGATCCCGGCATACCCGATACGTCCTGCGCAGATCTCACGCTTGATTGAATCAAGTATCGATCCCAATCCTGGATAACTTTGTCCGCCGGTGTCTGCCACCATGACATCGGGCATCAACTTGCCCAACGCCCGCATGCCGCCAAGATCGAACTCCATGCAGCCATAGAACAAGATCGCACTGGGCGTGGAAAGTGTGCTCGGACAGGTGTTCACACCACTGACGGCCTCGCCTAAAGGGGCCGCATCAAGCTGGTCGATATGCTGGACCGTGGCATCCAGCGCTGATAGCAATTGGTGCCCATGACCTTGCGGCACCAATACCGCGTCACCTGCCGATAGGTGATGGATCGCGCCCTCTCCGGTACGCAGGATGGCCGTACCCACCGCCAGATAATGAAAGTAGGCATGCGCTGATTTGTGTTCAAAACCCAAGCCAAAGCTCGGACCCGTTTGCACACGGCGGTACTGAACGCCACGCAGCCGCATACCCGCCAGCAGTTCGCTAATCAGCTCAGACGACAGCGCAAATTGTCCAGCTTCAGTCATATTAGGCGTTTCGATCAAAACACTAGGACTTTGCATCATAGATCATCCTGAATCTCAACTCTAGACTGCGGGTCACGATCACTTCCCAAGGATTCTTGAGATGAGTAGCAATGTGCTTGATGCTGCACCTGACAGCGTTGCCGGGGTAGAGCCGGCATCCCCGGCTTGGACAGCGGTTTTCTCTTTGGCAATGGGTGTCTTTGGGCTACTGACGGCTGAGTACCTTCCGGCGAGTTTGCTAACACCGATGGCCTCGGACTTGGGTGTGTCCGAAGCGATGGCCGGCCAGGCCGTGACCGTCACCGCCGTGGTTGCATTGTTTGCCGGACTCTTGGTGCCAGGTCTTACCCGCAAGCTTGACCGCCGCACCGTCTTGCTAGGTTTCTCCGCGCTCATGATTGCATCCAACCTGCTGGTTGCCCTGTCATCGAGTCTGACGGTCCTGTTGTTGATGCGGGTGCTGCTTGGCATTGCTTTGGGTGGGTTCTGGAGCATGGCGGCTGCCGTGGCCATGCGGCTGGTACCGGCCAAATTTGTGCCGCGCGCGCTGTCCATTATCTTTAGCGGTATCGCCGTGGGAACCGTGGTCTCCGTTCCGCTGGGCAGCTACTTGGGCGGTCTCTTCGGCTGGCGCAGTGCCTTTTATGCGGCAGCCGCGGTGGGCGTGCTGACGCTGCTCTTCCAATGGTTCACCCTACCCCGCATGACGCCTCGGAAAATGGCACGCACAGCCTCCGTGCTGGAACTGCTCCGCCGGCCTGGCATTGCCATCGGCATGTTCGGATGCGTGCTCGCGCACACAGGTCAATACGCACTGTTCACCTACATCCGTCCCGCACTTGAAAGCGTCGTGCGCATCGACACCGATGGCCTGGCTTTAATGCTATTGGGCTTTGGCGTCGCCAATTTCGTCGGCACACTCGTGGCGGGTTGGCTGATGGAGCGTAGCTTGCGCCTGACATTGATCCTTATGCCTGCCTTGGTAGCCGTGGCGGCGTTTGCGATGATCTCGCTTCCGCTTCAGGCGCCGGGACTGGCTCTTGCAGTCGCGCTATGGGGCCTGGCTTTCGGCGGGGTGCCGGTTGCCTGGTCAAATTGGGTGGCACGCGCGGTTCCGGATCAAGCCGAAACCGCGGGCGGTATGGTCGTCGCCGCGGTGCAGTCGTCTATCGCCATGGGGGCTGCACTCGGTGGGTTGGTCTTCGGCTTTGGCGGTGTAATGGGCGTCTTCATCGTCGCAGGCGCAGTGATGCTGCTGGCGGCTCTGATGATTGCTCTTTGTGTTCGGGTGGAATTGCCGAAGCATGGTGATGTAGCCGGTCAGGATTTGGGATTCTTGACGTAACGCATGACGACGAAACAGGCGATCATCAACCTCCGCAACGCAATTGGCGCGACGCTGGGCGCAGCGGTGATTTTGGCCTGGCGGTCCAGAGCGATTGCAGATGCGCTCGTGTGATGGTCGTTACGGCTACGCGCCATAGCAGACCATCATGATTGTGGTTTGGGGGCCTTCAGCCGTCAGCTTACGGCGTCTAGGACTCCAGCCATCCGCTTTTCCACTTCACCACGAGTCGCCTCCCAGGCGGGCACGGTCTCGAGCAGACGCTGCTGCCAAGCGACCAGATTCGGGAATTCTTCGAACGGCGCGCCAGTGCGTCGGTACTGCGAAAACGGTGCGGCAATATCAATGTCTGCCAGGGTCAACGCGTCACCGACCATGAATGTTCGGGCCGCCAGATGTGATTCCAGCACTTGTGCGGCGTTGCGAATACTGGTCATCGCCAACTGGACGATCGCGTCGCTCTTTGGCTTGCCCATGAACGTCGCCCCCGCCCATTCATTGAAGAGAAGCGTGGAAAATATCCGCCATTGCTCACCCGACCAGAACATCCATTGCAGGACCTCCCGCTTCTCTGCCTGAGTCCGTCCAAGCAGGTTGGAGTCTGCTTTCTCGGCAAGGTACAGGTTGATGGCTGACGCTTCCCATATGACGGTATCGCCGTCCTGGAGTACGGGTGTGAGCCCGTGCGGATTCAACGTCAGAAACTCAGGGGTATGGCTTTCACCCTTGAACAAGTCGACATGCATACGTTCGACATCGACGCCCATGATTGCTGCCGCAGCGGTGACGCGACGAAGGCTACCCGAGCCTGGATCGCCGTAGATTTTGATGGACATTGTTTCCTCACATATCGGTTCTGGTAAGTGACGAGAACAGGCTAAATCTTTTCGCCAGATAAAATTATACTGTCGTTCGGCAGAACACTTATTTGGAATACGAATGACTGATCGTTGGATGGAAGTCGAAGTTTTCACCCGGGTAGCGGAGTCGGGAAGCTTCTCCCGTGCGGCCCAGGAACTTGGTCTTTCACAGCCGTCGACCTCCCGCATCGTCACCGGATTGGAAAACCGTCTGGGCGTGAAGCTCTTGCTGCGCACGACGCGCAACGTGGCACTCACGGAAGCAGGCGCGGAATTTCTGGAACGGGCTCGCCAAGCGGCTGCGGACTTGGAGGACGCTGAAGATGCGGCGCGAGGAATTGATTCCCTGCGTGGCACCCTCCGCCTTGCGGTACCCATTGTGTACGGCACCCTGGCGGTCATTCCCGCCTTGCCCGGGTTTCTCGAGCGTTACCCTGATCTACGAGTCGAAATCACCATGCGAGATGAGCGCCAGAACCTGGTGGCGGCTGGAGTAGACATGGCAATCCGGATGGGCACGCTTGAAGACTCCACGTTCGGAGCCCGGCAAATTGCGTCAGTGGCGCGAATGTTGGTGGCGTCGCCTGCATACCTCGCCAGGAAAGGGGTGCCGAAAGTGCCTGAAGAACTGGCGTCTCACGACGCACTTCTGCACGAACAAAGCTTTCCAGAGAAAAGCGCATTGAAACTGTTCAAGGCTGGCACGGAGCAAGTCGTGACGTTGCGTGGAAGGGTCAAGATCGATGCAGCGCCAGGCATTCTGGCGGCTGCAACGGCCGGTCTGGGTATCGCCAATGTGACCACTATCATGTCAGCACAAGGACTACACGACGGCAGCCTCGTTCAACTGCTGCCCGACTATGAGCTGGAGCCATTGAAGGCATTTGCCGTATTTCCGTCGGGCCCCAAGCCTTCGGCCAAGGTGCGGGCACTGGTAGCCCACCTTATCGCGGTATTAGGCGCCTAGCGTACTGAGTTTCAACTCCCAGGAGGAACTGGGATTGAAAGCGGCTAGCCTGGGTTTTGACATACCCTGGCCAAAAGGCGCTATACCCGCAGATCGATGTGTTCCTGAAAACCATTTTTCAGGCAGGGTCTGCTTCGCCCGCCTTTTTTGCTTCATCAAAGGCACGCCGCGCATTGATGATAAGGGGCCAGTGCTCCCTGATCCAACCCGTGAAACCTTCCAGCGCTGGCAACAGGTCCCGGCCCATGTCGGTCAGCTCGTACTCGACGCGAGGTGGCACTTCTGCAAAGCAGTGACGGATGAGAAAACCGTCCCGCTCGAGGTTTCTGAGCGTCACCGTCAACATTCGCTGGGTGATGCCTTCGATACCGTTGCGGATCGCCGAGAACCGCAGCCGGTGGCCAGGAACGATCGCCAGCAGCAACAACGTAAGGATCGTCCATTTGTCGCCAAGCCGGGTTAGCACGTCGTGTGGCGCGCACGGCTTGAGGCGTGGCCCTAGCGCCGTTTCCTCGTAATTGCGACCGTGCAAGGTGCTGGCCATTAGTACCCTCCGTGTGCCCTGGGCACAGAATTGTGCCGTCTAGCGAATGCGATTTTGACAGTATACATTCGTAACCATCAGGTCTAGAGAGGGTTGGAAATTATGCTGCTTTACCAGTTTCGCAAGGGTACCAATCCCCGCCGCGTCATCATTTACCTGGCAGAAAAAGGTATTGATATCCCACGCTACGAGCTTGATTACGAGAACGGCGAACATCGCACTGCCCGTTACCTCAATATCAACCCAGCGGGCCGGGCCCCGACCTTGGTCACCGATTCTGGACTCGCCATTACAGACTCAGGGGCAATCGTCGAGTATCTGGAGGAGCTTCATCCCGACCACCCAATGATCGGCACCGACCCGCTGACACGGGCCCGGGTGCGGTCGCTTGAACGGCTCGGCAGTGAGTTGGTAGCACGCGGCCAGTTGTGGCTATGGAATCGGACTGGCGCCTTCCCCGCAAAGGAGAGCGCGCCCTCCCCGGAGATGGCTGAGCGCATGCATCGTTATGTGACGGAACTGCTCGATGTGCTGGAAAAAGAGATCGGCGACCAGTCTTTTCTCGCCGGTCCGGAGCCAACGATCGCGGACTGTACGACGTTCACCATTTTCCAGACCGCCCGTGAGCGGTTCGACCTGCCGTTGGGTAATGAACATCCCCGTCTCGACGCCTGGTACGCACGCTTCAGGGCTCGTCCTAGCGCAGCGTATTAATCACCCTTGATTCGAATCAGCTCTCTGGAGTTTTCATGGCACGACCGTATCAATCTGGCCGCCTGACGTTCGCGGTGTTGGTGTTCATCGCTGTCTATCCGCTGGTGACAGCGTTGAGTTATCTGATGCAGGCGGCGGCCGCCCACTGGCCAATTTGGCAGCGACACCTGGTGGTCGTGCCGATCGTCGTGCTCGCAATGGTGTTTGCGATCATTCCGGCTATTCAGGCGCTGCTGGTCCGCTTAAAAAATGCGAAATCATTGTAAAGCTGAAGGACTCGCACCGCGCCAGCAAAGCCGCCCTCCTCGGCCTGACCAAAAGCCAAACTCAGAGCGACAGCGCCATGAAATACTTCTGTAGAAATTCGACGCACGCTCGCAGCTTGGCGGAATGGGCCAGCCGTGTGGGATAGACGGCCCAGACATTGGCATTCTGATGGTAGTCGGGCAACAGCTGCACCAGTTTTCCCTGTTCCAGCAGGGGCTTCGCATCCCACATCGAGCGTAGCAATATGCCCCGACCGTCCAGCGCCCATTGCAGGACGATCTCCCCACTGTTAGATGAAAGAGGGCCTTTCACTTTGACACTTCGCTGAGCGCCTTCGTGTTCCAGCACCCATAAGCCAAAGGCATTGTCGCGTTCCTTGAGGACCAGGCAGTCGTGCAGTTCCAGGTCGCTGAGCTGCTGGGGAATCCCCCGGCGCTCAAGGTAGCTTGGCGCCGCGCATAATATGCGTCGGTTACGGACCAACTGGCGCCCGATGTGCTGCTTGGGAATATCATCACCCACGCGGATTTCCAGGTCGAACCCTTCGCTAACGATGTCCACCACACGATCAAACAGGTCCAAGCGTATTTCCAACTCGGGATAGCGCTCGGCGAGCATTGAAAGCGCCGGGGCCACATGGTTTCGACCGAAACCGAAGCTGCTGCACATGTGTAATCGACCGCGGGGAATTTCATGGGCATCAACCAGCTCGTCGGCCATGTGCTGGAAGTCTTCCAGAATGCGTATTGCCCAAGCTCTCACACGCTCACCGTCTTCGGTCAAGGTCACTCGGCGGCTAGTGCGGTGCAGCAGGCGAGTGCCCAGCGTGCTTTCGAGAATCTGGATGCGCTTGCTCACGTAGGCTGCCGACAATCCCAGATCATCGGCGGCGGTGGCAAAACCGGACTTGCGAATCACCGTGAGGAACACTCGTAGATCTTCGGGAAGAGGCGTCGAACCTTTGATATTGATCATTAGCGAAAGAGGTCGGTGTGTGGTCAGTCAGGATAACACTGCATGAACGGGCCCTATCCACCGTTCGCTCATGATTGTCACTCTGCTGCCGCTGGCTTCGGCCGACCGATCATCGACTGCTTTCCACTCTTTATTGCAACTGGCGCCAGCTGGGTGCGGTCTAGCTGGCCTTCCCAGGCGGCCACTACCAGGGTTGCCACGGCATTGCCGATGATGTTGGTCAACGAGCGGCACTCAGCCATGAAACGGTCCACGCCCAAAATCAACACCATCGCCGCCACGGGCACCGTGGGCACCACAGCCAGGCTGGCGGCTAAAGCTACAAAGCCTGCGCCGACCACCGCACCTGCCCCTTTGGACGTCAGCATCGCCACGGCCAACAGGGTGAACTGTTGCTCCAGTGTCAATTCGATATTGGTGGCTTGGGCCAAAAACAGCACGGCCAACGTCATATAAATATTGGTGCCGTCCAGGTTGAAGGTGTAGCCGGTCGGTACCACGATACCCACGACCCCCTTCGAGGCCCCCAAGCTTTCCAGCTTCTGGATCAGTTGCGGCAAGGCCGACTCCGAGGAACTGGTTCCCAGCACGATCATCAGCTCGGCCTTGATATAGCTGAGGAGCTTGAAAATGTTAACGCCGGCGTAACGTGCAATACCGCCTAGAACCACGACGACAAAAAACAGGCCGGTGACGTAGAAAGTCCCTACTAACTTGAGCAGAGGCAGCAATGAACCCAGGCCATACTTGCCGATAGTGAACGCAATGGCGCCAAAGGCCCCAATAGGAGCTACACGGCTGATCATGCCCACGATCCGGAAGAAAACCTCACTGGCTTGGTTTACCAGGCCTGCGAGTGGACGCGCCTTTTCACCGACAATCACCAGGCCAACACCGAACAGGATCGACACAAATAACACCGGCAATATCTCGCCCTTGGAGAACGCATCAAAAAAGGTCGAGGGGATCACATGCAGAAGAAAGCCAACGATGCCTTCGCCATGTTCGGCCTGGCCAACAAAACCGGCGATTGCCGAGCTGTCGAGCGTCTTGACATCGATGTTGAAGCCCGCGCCAGGACGCATCAGATGCGCTGCGAGCAACCCGAGCACTAGCGCGATGGAAGACACCACTTCAAAGTACAACAGTGCCTTGCCACCGACCCGGCCCACCTGCTTGACGTCATGCATGCTGGTGATTCCCGAGACCACGGTGCAAAAGATAATTGGCCCGATGATCATCTTGATCAGCTTGATAAAGCCGTCACCCAACGGCTTCAAGTCGACGCCAAGCGACGGCCAGTAATTGCCGATCAATATGCCCAGGCAGATGGCGATGACGACTTGTACATAGAGTGTTCCCAGCAGCTTTTTGATTGTCATTGTTATTATCCCCAAGCTTTTTCGGGTCGAGACCAGGCGCTCGCAGGCAACGATGTGCCTGCGATTCGATGCCTGTCGATTCAGGGTTAGAGCAGGTCTGCGAAGAAGTCCTGCACGGCTTCGAGCAGAAGTTCAGGCGCTTGCTCTGCGAGGTAGTGGCCGGCTGGCAGCGCTGTGCCGCGAACATTGGTGGCGACCTTTTGCCATTCCTTCAAGGGATCGAAGCAACGGCCGACTGTGCCCTCGGCTCCCCACAGGGCGAGCAACGGCATCTCGAGACGATGCCCGGCTGTGAGATCAGCTCGGTCGTGCTCCAGGTCGAGACTTGCAGCTGCGCGGTAATCTTCACAAATGCCTCGGGCGCTACCGGGCAGTTGCAAGCAACGCAGATACTCGGCGAATGCCTCCTCGGTAAACGGTGTGAGGCCCGCGCTGCGGCTACCCATCACACTGCGCAGGTACTGCTCGGGATTGGCCTCGATGAGGCTTTCGGGCAGCGGCGCCGGTCGAATGAGAAAGAACCAATGCCAGTACGCACGCGCGAAGGCCTCATCGGTTTGCGCGTACATCGCCAGCGTTGGCGCAATGTCCAGCAGCGCCATGCGCTGCACCGCGTGCGGATGGTCCAAGGCCAAGCGATGGGCGACGCGTGCGCCCCGGTCGTGGGCCAGCACGCTGAAGCGGTCGAAGCCAAGAGACCCCATCAGTTCGATGTTATCCATGGCCATCGTTCGCTTGGAGTAATTGCGGTGCTCGGCATCGGCAGGGGGCCGGCTGCTGTCGCCATAGCCACGAAGGTCGGCAGCGACCACGGTGAAATGCTCCGCCAGCCGAGGGGCAACCTTGTGCCAGATAACGTGGGTCTGAGGGTGTCCGTGCAAGAGCAGGAGCCCCGGCCCCGTGCCACCCATGCGAAAGCTTATGTCCACGCCGTTGACATGACGTTTCTGTTTTTGGAATCCGGCGAACATGATTCGACTCCTTGAGGAATAGCCTGAATCCTGAGATCAACCGGCGTGTGGAGCAATAGTTCAAGCGTGTAGAGAACGTTCATGAAGTGTGTTGCAGCTCGCAGGTAGCCATGAGCTTGCTCACTTCGCTCGCGGCATAGCGCCCTCCTCCAACAGCGGCTATCTTAAGCCCTGACGGCCGTGGCTCGTCGCACCTATAACAAGAACGCCGTGCCCGCCCTCGCAAGCGGCACGCTACACGGAGCCTTCCATGACTCGGCATAGCGCGCAGCCCCACCCGAGCGAACTCGCTGCCTTCGTCAACGAGCATTTCCCTGAGCGGCGAATCAGTCCGGACCGGGTGATTGCCCAATCCTGGTATCGCAGCGTCATAAACCATCGACTCGACCCCTCCTCGGCCGCCTGCCTGGATATTCTTTGCGCCGAGGATATCCGCCAGCATCAGCAACGACACCAGCAGTATCTGGATATTGCCAGCCAGGGCGTCAGTGGCTTGGCTCGGCGCGTGGTACCGGCTGGCTTCGCGGTGTTGCTCAGCGACGAACAGGGCATCACCCTCGATGCCCGTCTGCCAGACCAGCATGCGCCGTATGTCCGCTCGGGTTTGGTGGTCGGCGCTCGCTGGGACGAGTCCATCGCCGGTACCAACGGCATCGGCACCACATTGGCAGCGGCCGAGCCCTTGATCATCCATCGCGAGGAGCACTTCCTCACCTCCAATGCCCGCTTGAGCTGTTCCGTTGCGCCGATCTTCAACCCCCAGGGCCTGTTGCAGGGTTGCTTGAACGCGACTTGCCTGAACAGCGATGGGCCCAAGCAAAGCCAGTACCTGACCCTGCAACTGGTGATCCTGTATGCCCGCTTGATCGAGAACGCACACTTTCGCCAGAGCTACCGGGATCGACTGACCCTCTCGCTCAAGCCCATTGATGAGATTGCCGACCTCGCCAACGAGCAGCTATTGGCGCTGGACGACCATGGTCGGGTGATCGGTGCCAATCACGCAGCCTTTGTGGTCCATGACCGAGCCGGTAGCCCGAACCTGCTGGGCGGCCATATCGACCAATTGCTGCCCATGGGCGTCGACGAGTTACTGAGCCTGACCAATGGCGGCGCCCGCAGCCTGCGCCTGCGCGCTCGGCAGGACGAAGCGCTGCTGGACGTTGGCCTGCGCATCCCTTCGAGCCATCACCGCCTGGCGTCCGCACCGGCCAAGGCGCTGCGGCCCCGTCATCCCGATCTGGAACAACTGGCCGGGGATGACCCAACGCTACAACAAGCCGTGCGGCGCTTGCGCAAGGTGATCGACAAAGATATCGCCATCCTCATTACCGGTGAGACTGGCACTGGCAAAGAGGCCTTTGCACGGGCCATTCACCAAGCCAGTGCGCGCCAGGACGGGCCCTTCGTCGCGCTCAACTGCGCGGCCATTCCTGAGAGCCTGATCGAGAGCGAACTGTTCGGCTACCGTGGCGGTAGTTTTACCGGTGCCGAGAAAAAAGGCATGAAGGGCAAGCTGGAACTGGCCAATGGCGGCACGCTGTTTCTCGATGAGATCGGCGATATGCCGGCCCATCTGCAAACCCGTCTGCTGCGCGTACTGGCCGAGCGGGAGATCTCCCCCATCGGTGCCCCAACGCCGGTGGCGCTGGATATTCAGGTGATTTGCGCAACGCACCAGGATCTGCAAGGCATGCTGCGCGACAAGCATTTCCGTGAGGACTTGTTCTATCGCCTCAACGGCATGAACCTCAGCCTGCCGCCCCTGCGCGAGCGCAGTGACCGTGCACAACTGATCCAGCAGCTGCTCGACAGCCAACTCGAAGCCAGGGGTCTGCAGCTCACCGCCCAGGCCCGCCAATGCCTGCTGGACGCACCCTGGCCCGGCAATATCCGCCAACTGATCAATGCCCTGCGCTACGCGGTGGCACTGGCCGAAGACGGCGCCATCGATCTCGACTGCCTCCCCGCCGACCTACTGCTGAGCAACGCACATGCTCAGCCGGCTAGCCAGCTGGCGAGCAGCGAGCCCCCAGCGTCGAGTCTGCTGGCGATCTTGCGCCGACATCGGTGGAATATCAGTGCGGCCGCCGCAGAGTTGGGGGTCGCTCGCTCGACGCTCTATCGACAGATGAAAAAGCAGCGGTTGGTGCAACCCAACGACCGTCTTTAACCCCAGATAAAAAAACGCCCAGAGCGTAATCCGGCCTGGGCGTTTTTCATCGTGGTAGAGCTGTCACGCCTGGATATACACCACGTGGGTATGGGTGTATTCGTACAACCCGTGCTTGCCATCGGCACCGCCAATGCCCGACTTGCGCGTGCCGGCATGGAAGCCCTGCATGGCTTCGAAGTTCTCGCGGTTGATATAGGTCTCACCGAAATCCAGCGAGCGGGTTGCCTGCATGGCCGCGCTGAGACTCGCGGTGTAGATCGATGAGGTCAGGCCGTATTCGCTGTCATTGGACAACGCAATCGCCTCGTCGAGGTCATCGACAATCTGGATTGGCAGCACCGGGCCAAAAATCTCCTTGCGCATGATCTCCATGTCGGCGGAACACCCGGCCAACACCGTTGGCTGATAGTGAAACCCTTGGCCCAGATCGGCCACCGCACCGCCAGTAATCACCTGCGCGCCCTGCCCGCTCGCGGTCCGGACCATTTGCGCCACCTTGTCGAGCGCCGCGCGATTGATCAGCGGGCCCATGTCCAAGCCATTTTCGGCCAACGGATCACCATAACGAGTGCCAGCCATGGCCGCCGCAATACGCTCGATAAACGCATCGGCCACCTTGCGCTCGACGTACACGCGTTCGGCGCAGTTGCACACTTGCCCGGTATTGATCACCCGCGAGGCGGTAATCGCCCTGACTGCAAGATCCAGATCTGCGTCAGCCAGCACAATGGCAGGCGCCTTACCGCCCAATTCCAGATTGAGCTTGGTGATATTCGGCGCTGCGGCGGCCATGATTCGCGAGCCGGTGCCGACGCTGCCGGTGAAGCTGATCAGGTCGATGCCCGGATGACTGGTCAGCGCATTGCCGACCGTCGCGCCGGTGCCGCAGACCACATTGAACACCCCCGCCGGTAGATCGGTTTCGGCCACCAGGCGGGCGAACTCGAAGCAGTTGATCGGCGTTTCTTCGCTCGGCTTGATCACGATGGTATTGCCGGTCAGAAGCGCCGGCGCCATCTTGCGGGCGATCAGGAAGAACGGAAAATTCCAGGGCAGAATCCCGGCGACCACGCCGAGGGGTTTACGCAGCAAAAAGATGCTTTCACCGGGCCGGTCGCTGCTCAGCACTTCGCCTTCCAGGCGCCGTGCCCATTCGGCCATATAGTCGAGGTAGTCGGCCGTGAAGTTCACCTCGACCCGCGCCAGTTCCAGGACTTTGCCCTGCTCAGCGGTAATGATCCGAGCCAGGCGTTCGCCGTGCTCGCGTATCTTGCTGGCGATTTTGCGCAGATAGCCCGCACGTTCAATAGCCGGCCGGGCGGCCCAGGCCTTCTGTGCCTGACGCGCCGCGGCAATGGCCCGCTCGACTTCAGCGCTGCTGCCCTGGGGCACATGCGCCAGTAATTGGCCGTTGGCCGGGTTATGCACCTCAAGATGCTCGTCGCTGGCGACAAAGGCATTGGCGATGTAGTTCTGGTAGATGGCGTGACTCATATCCGCGTCTCTCCTGTCGGGAATGAATGCGGCCGACCGGTGATGCTACCGGTCAGCCGGGGGCTTATTGCTTGGCGCTGAATTTCTTCCAGGCCTGGCCTTCGTCCTGAAGGTCGTGGGATCGCTTGATCAGGTACTGATGGATCTGGTCCACCTGCTCGGGGGTAAAGGCATCGGCGAAGGACGGCATGCCATCGGGCACGCGACCACCGAACAGGATGCCGAGGAACATCTGGTGCTTCTCCGGCGTCAGCTTGCGCAGGTCCGGCAGCACGCCGCCGCTGACTGCGTGGATGCCATGGCACTGTGAGCAGTAACCGTCATAGAGCTTGCCGCCGGCCTCGATGGACGCTGTGTCGGTGCTCAGCGCGGGTGGTTTCGGGGTATCGGGACGTGGCGCCGGCTCCTGCAACTTGGCCGTGCCCCCAATCTTGTAGGTCAGCACTTGGGAAAAAGGTTGTACCCCGGCTCGCAGCGACAGCGCTCCAGCGAAGGTGGAAAACGCCCCGCCCCAACCGGCCATGAACGTCACATACTGCTCTCCGTCGACGCTGTAGCTGATCGGCGCGGCCATCACACCGCTGGCGGCAGGTTGTTCCCAGAGTTTCTTACCGGTATCGGCGGCGTAGGCAATCACTCGCCCATCGGCACTGCCTTCGAACACCAGGTTGCCGGCGGTGCTCAAGGTGCCGCCGTTGAAGATGGTTACGTAGGGCACTTCCCAGGCCGGCTGCTGCTTGACCGGGTCCCAGGCGATCAGCTTGCCCGACCAACCCTTGGCCATCTCCAACAGGCCGTCGACATTTTCCGGCATCATCCCGGTACGCAGGCCCAACTGGTAAATGCTCTTGAAGGGGTTGCGCTTGGGCGCCTCGGGAATGTGCTCGTAGTAGGCCGACATGATATGCGCCGGGATGTAGACCAGCCCGGTGTTCGGGTTGTAGGACATCGGCTGCCAATCATGGGCGCCCCAGAAGGCCGGCGTCACCAGCTTGCGCTTGCCGTCCTTCCAGTAAGCCGCATTTTCGTCATCGACGATCGGCCGGCCGGTCTTCATGTCCATGCCCTTGGTCCAGCTTTGCGGCACGATGCCCTTGGCCGAAAGCAATTCACCGGTGGCGCGGTCGATCACATAGAAGAAACCGTTCTTGGGCGCCTGCATCAGCACTTTGCGCGGTTTCCCATCAATTGGCAGCTCGGCGAGGATCATGTGCTGGGTCGCGGTGTAGTCCCACGCGTCGCCCGGCGTGGTCTGGTAGTGCCAGGCGTATTCACCGGTATCGGCGTTGACCGCGACAATCGACGACAGGAACAGGTTGTCGCCCTTGGCCTGGCTGCGCCATTTCGGGTCCCACAGCGAACCGTTGCCGACACCGATGTACAGCAGGTTCAAGTCCGGGTCGAAGGCAAACGAATCCCAGGCTGTACCGCCGCCGCCCTGCTCGACAAATGCCTCGCCGTGCCAGGTCTTGGCGGCAATGGCCATCGCCTTGTCTTCCGGTGGCAGCTTGGGATCGCCGGGCACTGTGTAGAAGCGCCAGGCCTGCTTGCCGGTCTCGGCGTCATAGGCGGTGACATAACCGCGCACACCGAATTCCGCGCCGCCGTTGCCGATCACCACCTTGCCGTTGACCACCCTGGGCGCGCCCGTGATGGTGTAGCTGCGCTTGTGATCGGCCCGGGTATCGACCGACCAGGCGCGTTGACCGGTCTTGGCATCGATGGCCTCCAGGCGGCCATCCAGCACGCCGACATAAACCTTGCCCTTCCACACCGCGACGCCACGGTTGACCGCATCGCAGCAGGCCTCGCCCGCGCGGTTGCGGTCCGACTTCGGGTCGTACTTCCAGATCAACTTGCCGTCACGGGCATCCAGCGCATACACCACCGAAAACGGCCCGGTGGTGTACATCACGCCATCGACCACAATCGGCGTGGCCTCGACACCACGGTCCAGATCGAGCTTATAACTCCAGGCCAGTCCAAGCTGACCGACGTTCTGGTCGCTGATCTGCTTGAGCGGGCTGTAGCGCTGCTCGTCGTAGGTCCGCCCGGTGCTCATCCAGTTGCCGGGTTCCTTATCGGCGGCGACCAGTCGTTTGCTGTCGACATTCGCCGGCCCCTCAGAGGCCGACGCAGACGCAGTCGCCAGGCTCAACAGCAAAGCCGTGACCAGGGATTTCAGAGGGATACCGGCGACGGTGGATCGAGCGCCGGAAAGCGAGGCATGGCCAATCTGTCTCATGGGATCAGTCCTGTTCTTATTAGTGGCGCGGTCATTTCAATGCGCACCAGTGAAAGAGCAACGACCATGCCACTGACTTCTAACGGGGCTGGAGCGCTTGATTTGTTGGGATTCAAGAAACCACCAAGCGCTATTCATCCGCGAGAGGCGCTACAGGTGTAGCGCGTAGCGCTACAGTGGCGGGACAGATGTTGTGCGACAGCGCTTTTACGATCCTCTTGGCGAGACAGGATAATACTGGCCGTGCTCGTCCACTCGCTGAATCATTGACTGTTCCCCGAACCGCTTGATGTTGTTCTACCTCTGGATGCTTCTGTCCGGGCTGCTGGGTCGCAGGCTCTATGGCCTGAGCCGCACGGCGCTCAGCCCCGGGTCTGGCTGAATACGTTTATCACGCTGATCATCCTGCTCGGTCAGTCGGTGCAAGACAGTGCCCTGGGCAAAGACGTCTACACCGCTTTCGCCGTGCGCATGGGGCTGTTCATCCTGATGACGCTTTATGCGTGCTTGATGATGCATGTGCTCGGCGAGCGTCACCGGCCGCTGCCGCAAAGTTTCCCTTGAGTCAGCGCAGCAGGTAGCGCTCACCCACTCCAGGATCGTCGCGCTAGTGAAGCACCGCCTGAAGAAATTGCCGTGTCCGGGGTTCTTTTGGCGTGCTGAAAATCTGTGAGGGTGGGCCCATCTCGACGATCCGCCCGCCGTCGAAAAACACCACCCGATCCGCCACCTCACGGGCGAAACCCATCTCGTGAGTCACGACGATCATGGTCATGCCTTCGACGGCCAAGCCCTTCATTACATTCAGCACATCGCCGACCGTTTCCGGGTCCAGCGCCGATGTGGGTTCATCGAACAGCAGCAGCTTGGGCTTCATGGCCAAGGCGCGGACGATCGCCACCCGCTGTTGCTGACCACCGGACAGCTCGGACGGATAGCTGTCAGCCTTATGCCGTAGCCCGACGCGATCCAGCAACGTCAGCGCATTGCTTTGCGCCTGGGCCTTCGATGCGCGCTTGAGCTTGACCGGTGCGAGCATCATGTTCGCCAGCACCGACATGTGCGGGAACAAGGTGTAGTCCTGGAACACCATGCCCACCTCCTCCCGCAGCTTCGCCAGCGCCTTGCGATCGCCGGCCTTGATCGACGCACCGTTGCCGATGACCACGCTGCCCGCTGAAGGTGCTTCGAGGCTGTTGAGGCAGCGAATGAAGGTCGACTTTCCCGACCCGCTGGGGCCAATGATCACCACCACTTCGCCCTCGGCGACGTCCAGGTCCACCCCTTTGACCACCTCGTGGTCACCGAACCGCTTGTGCAACCCACGTACCGTCAACATCGTGTTCATCTCCCCGCCTGTGCCCGTGTAGCCGCTTGCAGACGCTCCTGGGCCGTCGCCAAACGAGCACGACGGGCCTGATTGGCGTGGCGCTCGGTGGCGACACGCGTGTTGGCGCGAAGCAGGCTCGGTTTGAGTGAAGCCATCGACGGCCCCCCCGCTGAAATTCTGGCCTGTACGTTGGCGATGGGGTCGAGGCAATCTCGCACTTTCTGGGCTGGAAGATTCAGCGCGTGCCCCAGTTGCTCCAGCGCACATAGGTCGACCATGGCGGTATCGATCTGGTGCGCGAGCATGCCCGCATCCATGGCCATGCGCACGACACCGCCCACCACGTGATGGGCCTCGCGGAACGACAGGTCCGCTTCCTGAACGATCAGGTCGGCAAGGCCGGTGGCGGTCGAAAAGTCCTCGCCCGCGCGGCGTACGGCCAGCTCGAAGTTCGGCGTCGCGGTGCGCAACACCAGGTTCAGTAGCTTCAGGCAGCGCAGGCTCTCGTCGGCGGCCTCCCAAAATCCACGGGTGCCCTCGCGATTGCCGTCGCCGGTGTGGGAGAAGTTGCTGCCCTTGATGCTGATGCTCGCTCCCATCAACAAGCCAACGATATGCCCGCTACGACCCTTGAGGTATTCCAGCACCGTGGGGTTTTTCTTTTGCGGCATGATGCTCGACGTCGCGGCCACGCTGTCGGGGAAGTCGATCAGGCTGAATTCGTGCGTGCTCCAGACAAAGTAGTCCTGGGCCACACGGCTCCAGAACACCGCCAGCAGACTCAGGTGCGACAGGCTTTCGAGAATGAAATCCCGCGAGCCGACCGCGTCCAGGGCGTTGTCCAGATAACCATCGAAACCCAGCAATTCAGCGGTGCGTCCACGATCGATGTTGAACGGCGTCCCGGCGAAGGCCGCCGCGCCCAGCGGGCTTTGGTTCATCGACTCCAACGTCTGGGTCAGGCGCTTGCAATCGCGGGCCAGCGCCTGTTCCACCGCCGAAAGGTAATAGCCGTAGGTGATCGGTTGTGCCGGTTGCAGGTGGGTATAGCCGGGCATCACCACATCGGCGAACACCTCAGCGTTGTCGACGGCTGTTTGCCGGACTTCAAGCAAGGCATCGATCAAGTCCATCAGTACTTCGCGGCAACGCAGCCGGTCGAGCGTGGCGAGGATGTCGTTGCGACTGCGACCCGTGTGCAGGCGGCCGCCGATATCGGTGCCGATCAACCCGATCAGGTGGGCTTCATAGTTGAAATAGGCATCTTCCCGGGAGGGATCGAGGGACACTTCACCCGGTCCGGCCTCCTCCATCTCCAGGACACCCTTGGCCAACACAGTGGCGTGCTCATCACGGATCAGGCCCTGCTCGGCAAGCATGACGATATGGGCCTTGTTGATGTTGCCCAAGAGGTCGAAACCTTCGGCGAACCCCTGCAGGCGCGGCCGGTAGATGTACTCGTTGACTTCCGGAGCGGTGGCTTCCTTCAGGCGTCGGCTGACTTTGGATGCTTGCATGTTGAAACCTCTTTAGGAGTGGCACGCGTCACTGGGCGACCCAGCCGACGTTCGAGATAACGGCTGAGCCAACTCAGCAGTGAACAGATGACGAAATACACCAACAGGACCAGGCCGTAGACGCTGAACGCGGGGCTGACGCCGGTCATGACGGTGTCGCGCTCGATGATGATCTGGCCGACCTTGAGAAACTCGCCGACACCCACCAGCGCCCCCAGGGACGTGGCCTGTACCAACATGGTCAGCAGACCGGTATAGGCCGGCAGAATGGCCCGCATCGACTGTGGCGCGATCACGTACAGATAGATCTGCCAAGGACGCAGCCCCAGCGCCCAGGCGCTTTTCCATTGGTGGCGAGCCACCGATTCCAGGCCACCGCGCACAATCTCGATGCCATTGGCACTGCCCCACAGGGTCAGTCCGGTGGTCACCGCCGCGAACGGACTCAGGTCCAGGCCCAGCATCGGTGCGCCGAAAAAAATGAAGAACACATTGACGATCAGCGGAATCGAGCGAAACAGCTCGACGTAAGCGTGGATGGTCCACCCCAACAGGCGGTTCTTCAGCGTCGCCATGACGCCCAGAACGATGGAAATCAGCGTGGTGAACAGCAGCACCACCATCGCCAGGCGCAGGGTCATCCACAGGCCCTTGCAAACGAAGGCCCAGTTTTCGATCAGGAAATTCATGCTGGCCTCAGTGTTGGAAAGGTCGTTGCAGGCGGGCCGAGAGCCGTCCCGTCAACAGCGCCAGGATTCCCACCAGCGCCAGGTAGATCACGCAAATGGCGCTGAACATTTCGATCGCACGAAAATCCGTGGCTATGCGATCCACCGCGACGAACGTCAGCTCGGCAAGGCCGATCGCCTGCAAGTAGGAGGAGTTCTTGAGCAGCGAAATGGAGGTGTTCAATACCGCTGGCAGACTGGTCCGAAACGCGATGGGCAAGGCCACCAGGAAAAAGTAATGCGCCGGTTTGAGGCTCAGGGCAACGCTCGCTTCACGCATGCCATGCTCCACGGTCGCCAGCCCGCCCCGCACGTTCTCGATCTGATAGGCCCCGGCCCAGAGCGACAGGCACAAGACGCCGGACCAGAACAGCGACAGTCCCATGCCGATGGCGGGCAACCCATAGAAAATGAAGAACAACTGCACCAGGATCGGCGTGTTGCGGATCAGTTCCACATACAGCACCACGGCGTGCGTCAGCACCGGCACCTTCATCACCCGCGCGGCACCGCCCAGGACCCCCACGAGCAGTGAGCAGATAATGGCGAGTACCGACACCTGCAAGGTCATCTGTACGCCATCGAGTAGCGCCGGCCACTGGGCCACCAGGTAATTGAAATCGAAATCCATGGTTGGCGTCCGCTCAAAGGGCTTCGGCAGGCTTGGGCTGCTCGAAGACGCTCAGGTAGTAGCTCTGGATGCCCTGCGGCACGTATTGCTGGATCCATCCACGGAACAGCTTTTCCTCGTGCATGCGCGCCACGGCGGCACTCAGGTAGTCGCGCCATGGCTCGTCGTTCTTGCGCACACCGATCGCGGCGTCGGAAATCTGGAAGGGCTCGTTGAGCAGGCGCGCGTCCTTGTCGTTGTCCGCCACCACCACCAGCGTCGCGGCATCGTGGGTGTAGGCATCGGCACGGCCCTGGCGGAAGGTCTGCAGCGCATCGGCGGCGCTGTTCATGCGCAACGTCTTGACCTCCGGCATATGGTCCTCGAACCACTTGGCCTGCACCGAACCCTTGAGCGTGGCGAGGGTCTTGCCCTTGAGGTCGGCGATCTTTCTGATCGCACTGTCCTTCTTCACCACCACGTCGCTGGCGCCCCAACGATACGGCGTGCTGAAGTCAATCACGCGCAGGCGTTCAGGGGTGACGCCCAGGGTTGCGATCAGGAAATCAACCTTGCGTCCAAGCAACTGCGGGACGCGGTTCTCCGCCGTGACACAGGTAAACGACACCTTGTCCTTCGAGCCCAGCGCCCACAGCGCAACTTGCCTGGCCATCTCCACTTCAACGCCGGCGAACTGGCCGCTGCTGTCCTGGAAGCCATACGGCGGCTGGTCGCAACGCACGCCGGCACGCAGTTGGCCGGCCTCCTTGATCTCATCGGGAACCGCAGGTAATCCAGACGCCTGGGCCTGGGTCAGACCACCCAGCGCCAGGCATGAGAATGCCAGTGCACTGCCAAGAATCTTGAACGAAAACGACATGATGCCTCCTGGTTTACATAGCGGTATCGAACGGCGTTGAGGCTGGACGACACCCTGAAATACAAGGGCAGAAATGAGATAAAAGAGCGGCGTTTTTTTATGCTTATGACTGCCGTATGCTCGAACTGCATCGCGTTGGCGCGTTCGCGTTCACGTCGATGTAATGGATTTATAAAGCCTGCAACTCATGCAAACAAATGACAATTCATCAGTCATTCATACCGAATTGATATGGGACGCCATGAACTTCAAACAAGTCGAAGCCTTTCGCGCGGTCATGTTGAGTGGCTCGATGACCGCCGCAGCCGAGTCCCTGCATACCTCCCAACCCAACATCAGCCGATTGATCGCCCAACTGGAGCGTAACGCCGGCTTCAAGCTGTTCGAGCGGGTCGCTGGACGCCTGCTTCCTACCGATGAAGGGGCCGCGTTGTTCGCCGATGTCGAACGGGCCTTCATCGGCCTGCACAGCCTTGAGAAATCGGCACAGAACATCCGGCGCGCCGGCACGGGGCGCTTGCGTATCGCCGCGGTCCCGTCGCTGTCACTGACCGTGTTGCCCCGCGTGATCCAGCGCTTTCGCCAGGAGAACCCGGACGTCGCGATCTCGCTGCATACCAACGACTCCCCCATGGTCGCCCATTGGGCCGCCTCGCAATTTTGCGATCTGGGACTGGTGTCGTACGTGGGTGAGGACATGCCGGGGGTGACGACCCAGTTGATTTGCGATGTGCCGGGAGTCTGTGTATTTCCCAAGGGCCATCGACTGAGCGCACTGGCGTCCATCGGACCGGAAGACCTCAAAGGCGAGGAATTCATTTCGCTGTCCCAGAATGACGGCTCGCGGACCCGAGTCGACCGGGCATTCCCCGAAGACCGAGGCCATCGCAAGCTGAACCTGGAAACGCCTTACGCCGCCACCATTTGTTCACTGGTAGGACTTGGGCTGGGCGTGAGCATCGTCAGTCCGATCGTGGCGCTGGAATACCTGCACACCGGTATCGAAACCCGCCCCTTTCGTCCACAGATACGCTTCCCGACTTACCTGCTACTTCCGGCAGACAGGCCGCAAAGCCTGCTGACACAACGGTTCGGGCAATTGATCCATGAAATGCTCACCGCCGTCGCGAAGGACTGGCAGTGAGCAGCAAGGCGCCGCTGGCGATCAACCCGCGGCGATGACGGTGATTTCCACCAACAGGTCCGGGGCCGCAAGACGCGATTCAACGGTGGCGCGCGCCGGTGCATGGCCTTCCGGGGCCCAGGCGTCCCACACCTCGTTCATACCGGCGAAATGGGCCTGGATATCCGACAGCCAGACCTGGGCACTGAGAATGCGAGTCTTGTCCAGACCGGCCTGGGCCAGGTAGTTGTCGATTTTTGCCAGCACCTGGGCGGTCTGGCCCTTGATGTCCTGCGTCCGGTCAGCGGCCGTCTGGCCGCCGAGAAAGGTGAAGCCATTGCATTGAACGACGCGGCTCATGCGTTGATTGGTTTCGATCCGGTTGATGTCCAGCATGTGAACTCCTTAGTGTTGCAACAGGGTTTAGGTGGGTTGGCCATTTGAAGCCGTCACAGTGGCGGTGACTTCGAAACGGTCGATGGCGAAGGGTTCCAGGGAGATGTCCGAATGCTCGCCCAAAATAAGCTGGGCCAGGCGTTTACCGGTGCCAGGGCCCATCTGAAAGCCGCTGCCACAAAATCCAAATGAGTAGCTGAGGTTGCTGGCCTTGCGACTGGCCCCTATCACCGGTAGGTCATCGGCGGTAAAGGCTTCAACGCCGGCCCAGACGCGGTTGACGCCCAAGTGTCGCAAATGGGGGAACAAGTCGGTGACCGTGCGCGCGCTGCTGCCCAGACGCGTCATGTCGACTTCGCCATGGCGCGAGAGAAAATCCAACGACCCGATCAGCTTGCCACCAATCACGACGGTGCCGTTGGCGAACTGCTTGAAGGACAAGGCCCTTGTCGTGGCGCCCAACACCGGGGCACAGAACGGTGCGACCCGATGGGTGACCATCAACATCAGGCCTTCGGGATGGGCCGGGACCGGCTCGCCAACCTGCGCCGCCAGCTCGGCGGCCCAGGCGCCTGCCGTCACCACCAGATGTTCCGCGCTGAAACAGCCGCCAGGTGTGTGCACTTGCCATCCAGAGCCGGTTTGTTCGATGCGCTGGGCCGGGGTGTTCTCGTGGATCCGTACACCACGTCTCTGCGCAGCCAGGCGAAACGCGGTGACCGTCTTGTAAGGCACCGCGTAGCCATCGTCCTCGACCCAGATACCGCCCGTCACATGCCGGGAAATGCTCGGCACTTTCTCGAACACCTGGTGCTGGTCGATCAGCACTTCGTGGGTGAAACCCAACGCCTGGAGGTGCTCGACACGGAGCCGGCACTCCAGTAGCTCCGCCGCGCTCTCCGCCAGCTTGAGCTGCCCGCTGGGAACAAAACCGCCGTCGCCGCCCAAGCTGTTCTCAAGATCATGCCAAAGCTGCCGCGAGGCCAGGGCCAACGGAATTTCCGCTGTGTGGCGCCCCAGGGTACGCACCCCTCCGGCGTTCACGCCAGAGGCGTGGCGGCCGCAATACTCCGCTTCCAGCACCGTCACCCTGACGCCAGCTTGCGCGAGGAATAACGCAGTGCTCAGGCCATGGATGCCGCCGCCAATCACCAGCACATCCGCCACGCGCCCACTCGCCTCACTCACCGGCCAACTCCCCCAAGGTGATGGGCTTTATCGGCGGTCGAATTCGGTAATACCCGACTTCGGCCGCCGACACCCCCCGGGCCTTGGCGATGACTTCGGTGACCGTCAGGCCGCACATGCGCCCCTGGCACGGTCCCATGCCACAACGGCCAAAGGCCTTGGCCTGGTTCGGGCCCGCGCAGCCCAGGGCGACGAAGCCGCGCAGCTCACCTGCCGTCACTTCCTCGCAACGGCAGACCATCACCTCGTCGGCTGGAATACGGTTTTGTTCCTTTGGTTGATACAGCGCATCGAGGAAGGGCCGGATCCGCAGATTGGCTTCAAGTTGCAGGCGCAACTTTCGAGCCTGTTCATTACGATCAGCAGCGCTGATCGCCTTGAGCCGCGCGGCAATTCCCAGCGCCGTCAGTTGCCCCTGCAACGCCGCCGCCTGCGCCCCGCCGATGCCCGCACCGTCGCCCGCGACATAGACCCCCGGCACATCCAGTTCTCCCCATGGATCGCTGACCGGAGTGAAACACAGCTGCTGCGGGTCCCATTCATGGCGGGCGCGCAACGCCTGGCTGAACTGGATGTTCGGCACCACGCCCTGATGCAACAGCACGCAGCGCGTGGCGATGCGTTGCGCCTTGCCCGAAACGTTGAATGTCAGGGCCTGCGCCGCCTGCTCGCCTTCGATTGCCAAGTCTTCGGCACCGCTGTGGTGAGCAATACCGGCAGCACGCAAGCTGCGCATCAACTCCAACCCCTTGCGCAGGTACGGCCAGGCCCGCAAGGCAGCAAACAGGGGGCGACGGGCGCGCCAGTAGTCTTCTGGCCGCGTGGTGTCGACCAGGGCCTTGATCGTTACACCCGCCCGCAGGTACTGCCAGCCGAGCAGGTACAACAGCGGGCCGCAGCCGGCCAAGACCACCGGCTCGCTCGGTGCCAGGCCTGAGCTTTTCAACAGGATCTGCGCGGCGCCGACACTCATCACGCCGGGCAAGGTCCAACCAGGAATCGGAAACGGTCGTTCCATGGCACCGGTGGCCAACAGCACGGCCTTGGCATCCAGCGTATACAGGCGGCCTTCACGCAGATAACTGACCTGGCGCTCCCGGGTCACTTGCCACACCGATGCACCTTTCTCATAACGCACGCTCGAAGCGGCCAGGGCCTGGACCCATTCATTGCCCTGGGCATAATCGGGCCCCAGCAAAGCCCGCCGTGACAGAGGTGCCAGGCTGATGCCTCGATAGATCTGCCCACCCGGGCTCCCCTGCTCATCCAGCAACACCACCTGCAAGCCCAACCCGGCCAACCGCGTCGCCGCAGCCATGCCGGCCGCGCCCGCGCCAATCACCACGACCTCGACGCTTTCAGGGTTCATGACTGCACCTCCACGGCCTGGACATTCATCGTTCGATAGATCAGATCCCGTGCGCCCTCCTGGGAATGGATGCGCATGCCGTCAGCCACTTCGATCAGGCAGCTTTGGCGGTTAGGGACGCCATCGATCTCGACCAGGCATTCGAAGCACACGCCCATCATGCAGTACGGCGCTCGAGGCGACTCACTGACCGGGGTGGCGCGAAAGCGATCGATGCCAGACATCAGCAAGGCAGCGGCGACGCTCATGCCGGCGGGCACGTTCAGCGGTTGATCGTTGAACGTCAGGCTCACCGTCCGCGTCGCCCTGACCTCACTGGTGATCGGTTGAAACAGCGGATCAGTGCGCATGTGAAAACACCTTGTCGGTTAGAAAACGATCTCCGGAAAACACTCCCAGCTCATCAGGCGGCGGCCCGCCCATGATCCACGGCGCGATGCGCAGGGCATGGGCGGCCGCCAAGGTCACGCCGCTGTGACAGGTGACCACGAAGGCCCCCGGGTGCGCGCTTGATTGCTGGTAAATGGGCAATCCGTCCGGGCTCATCACCCGCAATGCGCCCCAGGCCCGGACCAGCCCCACGTCCCGCAGCAAGGGAAAGGTCGTGACACCGCGCTTGGCGATGGCGGCCAACACCTCGGTGGACGTGCCGTCATCAAAGCCCACCTCCTCCATGGAATCGCCAAGCTGTACGGTGCCTTCATCGGTCTGGCGCACGTTGAGCGTCGGATAGTGAAGAAATGGCCGGATCCGCTCGCTGATCAACACTTGTCCGCGGTTGGGCGCTACCGGTGCATACAGGCCCACCTGCCGGGCCAGCGCCGCGTTGCCCAGGCCGGCGGCCAGGACGATCCTTGGCGCGACGAAGCAGCGTTGGCCGGCTCTCACCCGAAACTCGCCGGCGGCGCAATCAATGCGCTCGACCTGCACGCCACCCAGCAATCGCACGCCTTTGGCCTGGGCCGAGGCGTGCAAGGCCCGAAGCAATTTCAGTGGATTGACGTGGCCGTCCTGAGGCGTATAGCTGGCACCGACCACCGCTGGGCCGATCAATGGCAAGCGGGCTTTCAGTTCGGCGGCGTCCAGCATTTCGAACGGATAATCCCCCAGCGCATCCCGCAAGGTTTGCAGCCGCGACTGACGCTCCAACAGTTCTTCGTCGTTGAAGCACATATGGAAGCCACCCGGTTGCCTGAGCTGGACATCGATACCGCTGTCGGCCATCAGCGCCTGGGCAAGCGCCGGCCAGCGAGTGGCCGAAGACCGAGTCCAGCGCGAGTAATCCGGGAGGTCATGGCCCTTGCCCTGGACCCAGACCAGGCCGAAATTGCCCCGAGAGGCACGAAACGCATCATCGCCCTGATCGAGCACCTGGATGTCGACACCGTTGCGTGCCAAGCCATAGGCCACCGCCATGCCCACCAGCCCGCCGCCGATAACGATCACTTGCGACTGCACGGGATTGTGCCTGTCCTGGCTCATTTACTTTCTCCGATCAATACCCGATCCAGCCCGACCATGCGGTCGAGCACCAGCATCAACAACAGGGTTCCAATGATCAGCACCGTGGAAACCGCAGTGATCAACGGATCAATGGTCTGGGAGATCTGGTTGTACATGGCCACCGGCAACGTCGTGGTGCCTGGCGTGGCGACGAATACGGTCATGGTCAGCTCATCGAAGCTCTGGATGAACGCCAACATCCAGCCGCCCATCACCCCTGTGCGGATACGCGGCAGCACCACCCGATAAAAAGCGCTCCAGCGCCGTGCGCCGAGTGACAGGGCTGCTTGTTCGATGTCGCGCTCCAGGCCGATGGTCGAAGCCAGCGTCAGCCGCAAGGCATAGGGCAACACCACAATCACGTGGGTGATGCTCAGCGCCCAGAACGATCCGCCAATCTGTGCCATGGAGAAAAACCGCAGGAATGCGATGCCCAACACCACGGAAGGAATCATCAGCGGCGACAGCAGAAAACCCGTCAGCGTGCTGCGCCCGGCGAACTCGTAGCGGCTGATCGCCAATGCCGCCGGGACCGCCAGCAGCGTCGCGACAGTGGCTGAAAACAGGCCCAGCTTCAACGACAGGAAGAATGCGTCGAGCATTTCCTGGTTCTCAAGCAGCGCCCGGAACCAGCGCAACGACAAGCCGTCGGTGGGCAACGACAGGTAGCCCTTATCGGTAAAGGCGATCGCCATCACCACCACCAGCGGCGCGACGATGAAAGTGATGAACAGCAGGTGGTACAGCAGCGAGAAAAATCCGTTCTTGTGCATGGCCGGCTACTCGAAGACTTGCTTGAAACGACGTTCGGCCAGCTTGCTGCAACCCAGGATGATGATCAGGTTGGCAACCAGCAGGAGCATCGCAATGGCGGCGCCGAGGGGCCAGTTGAGGGTGCCGAGAAATTCGTCGTAGGCCGCAGTCGCCACCACTTTCAGACGTCGACCGCCGATGATCGCCGGGGTGGCGAAGGCGGACGCCGCCAGGGCGAAGACAATGATCGAACCAGAAAGGATGCCGGGCATGATTTGCGGCAGGATGATCCGACGGAACACCGTCAGCCGCGAGGCCCCAAGGGACAATCCGGCCCACTCCACCTGCAGGTCCAGGCGCTGCAAGGTGGCCCACACGGCAATCACCATGAACGGCACCAGCACATGGGTCAGCGCGATGATTACGCCCAGTTGGGTGAATAACATCTTCACCGGCTGGTCAGTGATGCCCAGCGCCTGCAAGGCATCATTGATCAGGCCGTTGTTGCCCAGCAGGATCGCCCAGCCGAGCGTGCGCACCACCACCGAAATCAGCAGCGGCCCCAACACCACCAGCAGGAACAACGAGCGCCAGCGCGGCGCCATGCGCGCAATGATGATGGTTTCCGGCACCCCCAACAGCACGCAAAGAACTGTCACGGCCAGCGCCAGGCCACCGGTGCGCAAAAAGATGTCGTGGAAGTAACCGTCCTTGAACACCTCAAGGTAATTGCCAAGGCTGTAGGCCGGCAACACGCCCTCGGTATCGCTGAACAGGTTGAGCGAGAGCACTGCCGTCAGCAGCAGCGGCACCAGCAGCAACGCGATGAACACCAGTAACGCCGGACCGCTGAGCAACCAGGGCGCGGCACCGACATGCTCGGCATCATACCTGGCCATGGGCAGCCTCCCGATCTAGCAGGCGAAGGTCATCGTCTGACCAGTCCAGGCCGATTTCATGGCCTTCATCGGGCGGCGGAGTGCCCAGGTTCGGCTGGGTCATGTGCACCATGCCCAAGTGGGTTTCCACCGCGATCAACCAAAGATTGCCAAGGAATACGCGCAAGCGGATGCGCCCGTTCAAACGGCCGCTGCCGCTCTCCGTCAGGCGAATCTTTTCCGGTCGGATGTAGACATTGACTTCATTGCCCAGCGCCCGGTCTTCATGGGGGACATGCAGCAGCGTGTCCTTGACCTGCACGTTGCAACACCGTTCGTTGCGAGCCTGTACGGCACCAGCGAAAGCATTGGTCTTGCCCAGGAACGCCGACGCAAAAGGTGAATGCGGGCGCTCGTAGGCTTCATACGGGGTGTCGATCTGCACGATCCGACCTTTTTGCATCACGGCGATGCGATCGCTCATGGTCATGGCTTCGACCTGATCGTGGGTCACCAGAATGGTAGTGATGCCCAGGTCACGCTGAATCGCCCGCAATTCGATGTGCATCTCCTCGCGCAGCTTGGCGTCGAGGTTGGACATGGGCTCGTCGAGCAACAGCAGGTTCGGGCGAATGGCCAGGGCCCGGGCAATGGCGACCCGCTGCCGTTGGCCGCCAGACAACGCCTTGGGGTAACGCTCGCCGAGGCCGTCGAGGCGCACCAGCGCCAGTGCCTCGTCGATGCGCTGGCGGCGTTCGGCCTTGGGTACGCCACGCATTTCCAGGCCAAAGCTGATGTTCTGCGCGACGCTCATGTGGGGAAATAACGCGTAACTCTGGAAGACGATCCCCAGCCCCCGCTGCTCAGGCCGTACATGGGTGATGTCGCGGCCATCCAGAACGATGCGCCCCTGTGTGGGCTGAACGAAACCGGCGATGGATTGCAGCGTGGTGGTTTTGCCGCACCCGGAGGGTCCGAGCAAAGCGATGAACTCACCATGCTGCACCTCCAGGTCCAAGCCGTCGATGGCTTTGAAACTGCCATAGGTCTTGACGAGGCCTTCAAGCGTAAGAAATGCCATTGGCTTGCCACGCAGGCCGGGCCTGCGCCTCCAGAAAGGTTTCGGGAAGGATCGGAGCCCGTGGACGCTAGCGTTCGACCGTGCGGTTCCAGCGCGTCGTCCACTCGCTACGCTGCTGGTTGATCGTGTCCCAATCGACCTTGATCAAGGCATTGACCTTCTCCGGGCCGTAGGGCATGCGCGCGGCGACATCCGGCTCAAGACTGACGGTTTTGTTGACCGGTGCGAAACCGTTTTCCCGCGCCTGGATTTCCTGCACTTGCGGCGACAGCACATATTGGATGAATTGCTGGGACAGCTCAGGCTGCGCGTTGGGCGTGATGCCACAGGCGGCGATCTGCAGGGCGATGCCGCCCTCTTTGGGGTAGATGAACTTGAGTGGGAAGCCGGTGCTCTGCAACGCCATTGCACGACCGCTGCCATACACGGCCATGACCACGTCACCGTTCTGCATCATGCCGTCCATTTCACCTGGCGCCGAGACCCAGGCCAGGACATTGGGACCGATTTCGTCCTTCAGCGCCTTGAAGCCGGGATCGATATTCTTTTCGCCACCACCGCGCAAACGAGCCATCTGCACCAGCGTATGCAAGCCATAGGTGTTGGTCACGGGCGGCATGCCCAGCAATTGCTTGTAACGTGTATCGGTGAGGTCTTCCCAGGAATCGGGCGGGGCCCAGCCACGCTTCTTGAAGGCCTCTTCGTTGTAGCCGATACCGGTGGCGACTACGCCGATCCCGGTCGCTTCAGGGCTGATTCGCGCGAGCGGATAGAGGTCTTGATAGACCGGCGCATCGCTGAGTTTTGCACACAGTCCCATTTGCAACGCCTGGTACATCGGCCCATCGTCCATCATGGCCACGTTGATTTGCTGGCGACCTTTCTGGGCCTGCAATTTGGCCAGGGTTTCCGTCGAGTTGCCTGCGACGTAGATCACTTTGACGTTGTGCTGCTTCTCGAAGGCCGGAATAACCTTGGTCTTGTACATCTGCTCGGTTGATCCGCCCACACCCGCGACATACAGCGTCGGCTCGGCGAAAACGGCGCCGCTACTGCCCAGCCCCAAGAGGGTCACGGTGACAGCAGTGGCAATGCGGGCCAGGGGACTGAACGGCGGTATTGCTGAGGTCGAGTTAGGGCTATTCACAGACTATCTCCGAAGTGCGTGGGGGCAGATCGAACAATGCGTCAGTTGCTTCGGCGTCAATCGAAGCCATGCAGCACGCTGCATGTTGTCGGCGAATACCTCGCGCCGATGGCGCATCTTCAGGTGCGCTATGGGGTTGCTGATTGGGAGTATTGCGATGCACCATCCATATGGTCAAATCAGAATATCCCGGTTAACTATTCATATTTGATATGAAGGGCAAGCATGAATCTCAGGCAAATCGAAGCATTCCGCAGCGTCATGCGACTGGGCTCCATGACCGCGGCAGCCGAGGTGCTATATACCTCGCAGCCCAATGTCAGCCGGCTGATCGCGCAGTTGGAACTGAGCACCGGACTGACCCTGTTCAAGCGCGCAGGCGCGCGGCTGGTCCCCACGCAGGAAGGCCAGGCATTTTTTCATGAAGTGGAACGCGCCTATGTCGGCCTCGACAGCCTCAAGCATTCGGCGAAGAACATTCGCAACCTGGGCACCGGGCGTTTGCGTGTAGCAGCGGTACCGTCGACCGGCCTGAGCCTGCTTCCAGCAGTGATCAAGAACTTCACCGTCACGCGGCCCGAACTCACGGTGTCGCTGCACGTGAACTCCTCGCCCACAGTGGAGCAATGGGTCAAGTCGCAGTTTTGCGACATCGGCATCGTGGTTCATCCCGGCGACGTCAACAGCGAGCAGATCGAATTGCTCGCCGAAAAAGCGGCCGTGTGCGTATTGCCTCGCACGCATGCACTGGCGGCACGGGCGCAGATTACCTTCCAGGACCTCGAAGGCCAGCCATTCGTTTCACTCTGCCATGGCGACGGCACTCGATCACAGGTGGATGGCTTGTTCGAACAGGCAGGCGTCGAGCGGATAATGGCCGTCGAGGCGCAGTACAGCGCGATCAACTGCGAAATGGTCGCGCTCGGCATGGGCATCACCCTCGCCCACCCGCTGGTCGCCAAGGATTATCTGCATCGGGACATCGTGGTCAGGCCATTCACCCCGGACATCCTCTTTCCGACCTATGTGATATGGCCGACCGCACCCACACGGACGCGACTGGCCGAGGAGTTCGTCGATACGTTGAAGGCCTATTATCGAGACGTGGAAGACGCATGACCCGGTGTCCTGGCTTTCCAGCCATCGCTCACCCATCAATTTCTGAACAAACAGACAGGCAGCGGAGAATCAGCCCATGACCTCGACCCTTGCAGATCTTTATCGCGACTATATCGCCTGCCTGAATGCGCAGGACTGGGAAAACCTAGGCCATTATGTGCACCCGGAGGTGGTACACAACGCGCGACGATTAGGGTTGCACGGCTATCGAAGCATGCTGGAAGCGAACTATCGGGATATTCCCGACTTGCGCTTTGAAATGGATTTCCTGGTGATTGACCCACCTAAGTTGGCGGCTCGCCTGGCATTCAATTGCTGCCCGATCGGGACGTTTTTGGGCCTTGCGGTGAACGGGGCACGGGTGTCCTTCAAGGAACACGTTTTCTACGCCTTCGAAGACGGCAGGATCCGCGAGGTCTGGTCGGTCATCGACAAGGAGGCGATCGAAGCTCAGCTCCGATCAGCGTAGATGGCGCAGCGCTGTTCGTCGCAGGCTGTTTTCCCAGTCAAAACTGTGTTGAGCCGGGTTTAAAATCCAGCGAGGTGGTTGAGCGACCCACCACCTCGATTTCTACGGGTGCCGCTAGATCAAGGGTGAGCTGCTCACCACCCGCAGTGCCAGACCCTCGAATGCATCCAGCGTAATGGTGAATTCGCCTTCAGGCGTAAGATCACCTTCGACCCGCTCATTGATGATGTCGACCACCGGCCCCGGTGCAATATTGGGCAGGTGCAGGGTTTCAGTGATCTGCGTGGAACCGAAGTTCAGCGCAGTGATTTGGGTCCCTTTGCCGGTCGGCAGTTCGTGGACCATGATCAACAGTCCTGGATGCTCGACGTCCGGAACCAGTATCTGGCGACTGGCGGCGATGTCATAGGCACGACGCGCAGCGAGGATTTTGCGCAGTTGCGAGACGAACGAATCCGGATCTTTCAACTGGCTTGGCAAGCTGCCGTACAAGGTCTTCGGACGTGGCATCTGGCCGGCCGACAATACCGCATCGGGATTAAGGTCCACGAGATCGTAAGCACCGCGATGAATCCAACGTGTGTCGCCGTCGCCCATCAGATGCTCGACCTGTTCCGCCGGCAACGGCAGCGCGCCGACCAAGTCCCAGCCTGACAAGGCAAACACGCCAGGTTGCATCGCGTTATACATCACCAGCAGCAGATGAACCTGGCGAATCTGCTGGATGTCTGCGGCAGTAATTGCGTCAAGGTCACGAATCCCCAGCGCTGCCGTGATGATGCTCGCGGTGGTGCAGGACACGCCGTTGGTGACGAATTTCAGATTGTAAGGCGCATGCTCTCCAGTGAGGCGTTCGTACATCTGCTCACGGATGTGCTCGCGCAAGATGCCGCCGGGAAAGGTCTGGCCCTGATAGAGGTAAGTATCGTGAGCGTGCAGGGTCCAGAAATGCACCAGCTCCAGGGTCAATTCATCATGATTCTGCAATGCATGAATCAGCGACCCGGGATCGATGCCGAGGGTGTGCATCTGCCGCAGCATCAAGCGCAGGAACTCGGTATCGCCCATCAGCAACGCATGCTGGTAGGCGGGTCGGGTGATGAAGTCGTAGGAGAGGTCCGCCCCTCCGTGGGACATGGCGGCGATATCGTCTACGGTCAGGTTCAGCTCTTGAAAACTGAAACCGCCTGCCTTGCGAATCGCTCCACCGAGCAGCTGGTTTCCGGTGATCGACAGCGGATGACTTTCGGACCAGGCGGTACCGTCGAGTTTGCGTTCGACGCCAAGAAATCCGTTGGCGTCCAGGCGTAGAATTTTCGCGCCCATGACGTCGATGGCATGCAGCGCGTCCCCGATGATCATCTGCTGAGCGGCAAAGGTCGGGTCAAGCCAGTTCAGCGAAGGTTGCCCTTCCTTGAAGTAATGCAGGTAAACCCAACGTCGCGGCTTGCCGTCAACACCCATCACGATCGGCGTCGCACTCCAATCGGTTTCCTTGACTCCCGGTTCGAAGAAGATGACCCGTTGCAACTGACCGACGATGTAGTGCTTGTCGCGCAAGACGTCTACCTGCTGCGGAGTGAGGTTCTGCGCATCGCGCCCCTCGGCAATGTCAGGCAGCAGCGGCCAATCCTCCTCGCGGATTTCCACCATGTGGTAGAGCCCCGGATAGTCTTCATACGCCATTTCGGCCAAGCGAAAATCCGCGCCTTTGCCGGTATGAGACGGGATGACATCATCGATGACGACCGCGTTATGCGCGGCGGCCATTCGGGTCAACGCTTGGAGCTGCGCCTCGGTGCCCAGCTGCGGGTCGATGTCGAAACTGATGCGATCGAAATTTCCGTCAATCGTAGGTGTGTGCTCAGTGCCCGAAAGACCGCCGGACCTTTTCAACGGTCCATTGTGAATGCCCTGGATACCGATTCTCGACAACGCATGCCACAAGGTTTCATCCCCCAGCGCCTCCAGCACGGTGCCTTCTTCGCGAGTAACAATGGATGCCGGATACGCGGTGAACCACACCGAAGCCAATGCCGAGGCATCGCGGGGCCGGGTATGTGCGAAGGGCTGCTGCCACAATCGTCCTTGCCCTGAGTAGAGCTTGGCGCGCTTCCTCGCAGCCGCGAGCATCGATTGTTCGACCAGCCAGTCGACATGATTTTTCTCAGCTGCCGTCATGGAAACAACCACCTCTGTCATGAAAAAACCCAGTCGCCCCTCTCCATCCCAGGCGCCGCTTGTTTTTATATGAGGCTACTAGGCGACATTCGTTGCATTGGATCGGGAGAAGGCCTGATGGATAAGCAGAGGCTTTGCTATTTCAACACCACCAGACGACCTGGATAGAAACCGCTGAGGCGAGCCGGGCGAGTGGCTTTATCTAAAACGGTCAACCAAATTCTCTAACGAAGCTACCGCCACGGCGCAAGAGCCCCTTGGAACAGTGAAAAAGCTCGATGCATGAAACTGTTGAAGCGCTCGGCGTCACGCCGCAGCCCTGCCTGTTGACCACCGATCAGGCACAGATGAGCCACGTGGCCGATCACTTCTGCTTCGCCTGGCATATGCGCCAGGCGGCGACACGTCCGTATCGCGAAATCCAGTCGTTTCGCGTCAACACGCTGCTGGAACTCACCTACCAACGGATCGTGCAGCGACCAGGCGCGAATGGAAACTTCCCGCCCAGGTTGTTTCTCAGCGGCAATACTCAAGTAGCGTTTCAATATTTCGCCCGCGCTACGACCCTGCGCCGCATGAGCGAGCATGCGCTCCGTGTAGTCTTCTTCCCAAGCAGCCAGCAAGGTGCGGACAAAGTCTTCACGATTGCGGAAATGGTGGTAGAACGATCCGCGGGTCACATCCAATCGGCGCGATAGACTCTCGGCCGAAACGCCGACATGCCCTATCTGGTCGAGCGCCTCAAAACCAGCCGCGATCCAATGGCTACGAGTCAGCTTTTTCACCGGTTATTTCGCTCCTTGTTTAGCGCCATACAGGCTGTGTATGGCGCGCAACCGATTGATACGCTGCGAACACCAGCCAAGATGGCCGTTGCGTTTTGCACGCCAGCACGTCTCATGGAGCTCGCCTTGAAGAAAATCGTTCTGGTTGCTTTCGACCAATTCACCGATATCGACCTATTCCTGATGTGGGACATTCTAGGCCGCAACACCGAAGACTGGCACGTCCGGATATTAGGTGCCAGCGCTATCGTGCGATCGGCGCACGGCCTGCCTGTTTCGGTGCACGGTCCGCTTTCCGAGGCCAATAGTGCCGATGCGGTATTGTTCGTCAGCGGCAAGGAAGGGATACCCGCCGCACTTGCCGCGCCAGATTTCCTGCCGTCATTTGAGCTTGACCCCAGGCGCCAGCGAATCGGCTCCATATGCGCCGGCGCCTTCATTCTCGAACGGCTTGGGCTGCTCAGCGGCCAGGCAACTACACACCCGGATGCACGATCGAACTTGCAAGCCTTGGGACTTAAATCCCTGGACCAGCCTCTTGTATGCCAGGGGAACGTTGCAACCGCAGGCGGATGCCTTTCGGCGCTCTATCTGGTGGGTTGGTTGGTTGAATCCTGGTTCGGTGCCCAAAAGCGCCGAGCGACGTTGCTCCCGGTTCTGCCAGCTGGGCAGCAAGCGCTCTATGATGCCTTGATCGGGCTCAGCATCCGACAAGGAGAAGTGGGCGCCGCCCAACAAGAAACGCGACATGGCATGTCGTCAAATTGGTAATTGGAACTCAGGAGATCCCCAATGCCCCGAGAATTTGAGCTTATTATGGCCGTGCCAGTCCCCTCGAGGTCCGGCATCACCCACCTCTACAAGTCGATGAACCTGGCAGACGCCTTTGCGATTCGCCTCCCTGCGGGCACATCCAGCAATCCAGATCTGCTGGCTCGATTCATCCTTTCCCACCAGCCATCCTGGATCGGATGGCTCATGCAAGTCCGAGACACGATGGTTGCCTGTTTGGGTCTCAAGACAGCCAGGCATCTGGCAACCCTTGCTGATCGGGTGGGTATCTTCAAGGTCTACAGCACAAACCAGACTGAAATCGTTTTGGGAGAGGACGATAAGCACCTCGATTTCCGGATTTCGGTCCTATGTTCTGGAGAGGCAGAACCCGAAGGCAGTCGCCAACTGGTTTTTTCAACCGTGGTCCACTGCCACAACCGTCTAGGCCGGGCCTACATTTTCGTTATTGCCCCATTTCACCGTTTGGTAGTAAAGGCCAGCCTGCTGCGTGCAGCGCGCGTCGGTTGGCCGCTGGCTTCGTTGTAAGCCTACGCCCACTCTGCACACCGCCTGTCCGACCCAACAGGCGTGTGCCGAGCGAGCAATCGCCAGCCCGGCTACCTCCTCCAGGCCAACGGGCAATACTGCAACTATCATCTATGCTTTCATCTTCGGCTCGGGCGTCATCTACGAGCGCCCCCATTCATATGCAGCCCTTACAATCGAATAGCAACAGCCAAGGAGGCAGTATGCTCGCTCGCTTCTCGACCGAACTCCAGACCCGAGAGGAGCTTGATGCCAAGCAGGCAGATTCCATGGACTGTGGCATCACCTCCCCACCAAGCCATGCATTGAGCCCCAAGTTCAACATTGTCTGTCAGCAGAAACCATTCAAAGGCTGGTCAGCCCATGTGCAAATCCTGCAAAGAGCCTACGAGGGCGACAATGAGGCCTACCATCTGGCACCGGGCTTTTATCCCACCGGCTTGATGATTTCCGGCGGCGTCACGAACTATGTCCCAGGGGCAGGCAACCGACAGATTTATGTGGAAATCGACGCTGCGCACTCTGTGGATGGGCGCGATGCCGAGCAAGAGCACTGTCGGGATATTCTGCACGCCTACGCCATTACGTTGAAAGCCATGCAAGATGCTCTGGACAGCGCGAAAGCCAAGGGCCCCTATTTCGGGGACAACCGCGAAAAGGCCGTGCGAGCCACGAAAAACGCCATCCTCACGGGCCTGCATCCGAAGCTTCAAGGGATCGTCCGCTCCTGTGTAATCGACAATTGGGGAGTGAAGATTCCAGAGTTCGAAGCCAAGCTCCGGCAGCTCTACCTGGACACATGCAACCTCACACAACAGCGCGACACCAATGGCTGGCACACCCTCAAGCCGGACATGAACAACCCGTCCGGGAGTCTCTGGTCATGGACCGAATACGCCGCCGAACACCTGATGCCTTCCGACCTGCACGCACTCATGCTGGGAGAGGTCAAGGACATCCGAAAACTTATGAGAGGTCCGCAATTTTCGGTGAATACAACGTCCAGTCAGCAGCTGATCATACTAGTCGCTCCCTGACACTGACATCCTGCCATAGGTCTCGCTGATTGGTCTGTGTTACGAGTCACTCGTGCATCAACCCCCACACCGCTAACAATGGAACCTGCGTCGATTTCATCGCGTGGATACAAGATGGCGGATTGAAGACCACGCCTCCCGCGCCAGGACTCCACCAGCCCACGTCCTCCCGATACCAGTCGCCCGGCGAAAGAACGAGATAGAACTCGGCTGGAGGGTGTTGGTGATAGGGGTAGCGGGTCTCAGGCATCATCAGCGCCAACCCCAAGGTCAACGTGGAACACTCAAATAGCGCTCCAGGGCCGGCGACCATGCCGTGGCGATGCCGCTCCACGAAAGCGCTGTCCTGGTCGGCCTGGGCTTGGCGGTTTATCCAGGGGAGATGGGGCCAGAGCATGCTCAGCGCAGCCAGTATCGATATCAGGTCATCATCGGTCCTGGGCGCAATGTCGAGCGCCTCGGATAAATGGCGCTCCAAACACCGGGGCAGCGCATTTGAAGTTTGCGCTGTCTTCCTGATGTTCCATTGAGCCGTACTTAGAGACGCAGCGTGTGCTAGCGCCTTATCGCAACCGCAGTTCGACAGGACGCTGTGAAGCGAACGCCTGAGCGACTCCGTACAACGGATAATTGCCTGATCCCATGATGGATCTTCAGTGCTGTTTGTCATCGCTATTGACCTCAGGGCAACCGCGGGTGAGCAGCCCTTCGCTTCGCAGAGGTGCATCACCCAGTCAATCGCTTCTTCAAGGGTAAAGCGACGATAAGCTGTGGTCTTCAAGGGCATCGCCTGAATGTCCGTTCGATGCATCTGATGCCCTTCATCAAGAGCATCAGATGGCAACACAACTATCGGATGACAGCCATTACTGGGACGGTGTCGCGGAGGCGGTCTGGCTGCCGAACATGGCCTCGAAGCGGGGCTTGTTGGCGGCGTAGTACTCTGCAACGACTTCGTCTGCCGAGCTGTCACGGGCGGACGACATCAACTTTTCAAGGTCGGCCTTGGGAATCTTGAAGTTGGCGAAAAACCGGGCGACATCAGGATGCTCGGCGCTGAAACCTTTGCGAGCAACCGCGTGAATTTGTTCGGCGCCCCCGAAAATCTGCTTCGGATCGTCGAGGTAGCGCAGCGGCCACTTGGCGAACATCCAGTGGGGACTCCAGGCGTTGATCAACGACCATTTGTCACGCTTGATGTTGCGATCCAGCTCGCTCAGCATTCCAGACTCTGAAGAAGCGACCATCTTGTAACCATCGAGCTTATATTCCTGGATGGCCTTTTCCGTGAGCTTGTATTGGCCGTTACCCACTTCCGAAGTGAGGATCTTGCCGCCGAGTTTCTCCCGCACCTCTGGTTTATTCAGATCCTCGACACTGGCGATCTCGCTGGTAGGAATAAACGTTGGCACCGCCATGCCGATCCGACCTTCATACAGCACGCCGAGGTCTTCGAGCTTGTCCTGGTATTTGTCATAGAACGCCTTGTGAGTGCTCGGCAGCCAGACCATCGGAATCAGGTCGATATTGCCGTTAGCCAGGGCCTGGAACTGAATGCCAATATCGGCGAGTACCAATTTGACCGGTTGCTTCAAGTGGTCGCGCAATGCCGTATCTGCCAGCTTTACAGCGATTTCCGTATCCGACCAATTCACCCATCCAATACGGATAGGCGTGGGTTCCTCGGCGTGAGCACTCAGGCTACCGGCGGCCATCGCCAGGGCTGCAAGCCAGCCGATACAAGTTTTACTGGATAACGTCATCATGATGCATCTCCGCGTACTGTATTAATAGTTATTGGCAGGGCAGCAGAAGAATTAACGTTCCCTCATCAAAGCAGAGTGCCATCGCCCTCCTCAAGGGATTTAATGTTATGCATGGATAAGTTCTAGTTATGCGAAAACCCTTCACGTATTTAGGTGTTTCGGCCCTCCTCCGCCATTTGGCGGAGCTTATAAATGTCAGCATTCACAATGCTTTTTCGAGCGCCGGCAAGGCCTCGAACAAATCCGCCAGTCACATGTAATCCGATCAACTGCGCGACCATTTGCCCGACCTGATTGTTTTCCTGGTCGATCGCCTGTTTGCCGAACAGGATCAATTGTGGCCTTTGCTGGTCGATCACTTTGCTCAGGTACTTGGCCACGTTGAGCGGTTCGAGTACCGCACTCGTCTCGACCAGCAGCGCGCGGTCCGCGCCGAGTGCCAAGGCCGTGCGCAGTTGTTCCTGGGCGGCCGACGTGCCCACCGAGACCACCACCACTTCGGATACCAGTCCCTTCTCCTTGAGGCGAATCGCCTCTTCCACCGCGATCTCGCAGAACGGGTTCAAGGCCATCTTCACGCCATTGAGCTCGACGTCTGAACCGTCGGCGTTCACCCGGACTTTCACATTCGGGTCGATGGCGCGCTTTACCGCAACGAGCACTTTCATAGTTCTTCGCACTGCCCCCCGGCACTTTGGATCAATGCGGGATGACCGACCGCACGAGCCGGCCCCCTGTTTCGACTGGATGGTAATCCTGGTTTTTCCGTCAAGCAAGAGAAATGTACACCTGTGTCCTAATCGTTGACACAAACGAACATTAAACATACTGTCATGTCAAAACCAAGCCTGATGTTCTGTTCCCGGAGCGCAACACCATGTCCAGCGACCCTCTGCTGCAACCCTATAAGATCAAGCACCTGACCCTCAAAAACCGGATCATGACCACCTCCCATGAGCCCGCGTATCCTGTCGACGGCATGCCCAAGGATCTATACCGCGCCTATCACGTCGAACGGGCAAAGGCCGGGGTCGCGCTGACCATGACCGCCGGCTCCGCCGCTGTCTCCCGTGACAGCCCTCCCGTGTTCAACAACGTGCTGGCGTACAAGGATGAAGTGGTCAGATGGATGAAGGACCTGACTGACGAATGCCACGAACATGGCGCGGCGGTGATGATTCAACTGACCCACCTGGGCCGGCGCACGCGCTGGGACAAAGCTGACTGGCTGCCGGTGGTCTCGCCTTCCCATCGTCGTGAAGCCTCTCATCGGTCCTTCCCGAAAAAGATGGAAGAATGGGACATCGATCGCATCATCAAAGACTACGTCGATGCCGCCGAACGCATGAAGGCGGCCGGGCTCGATGGCCTGGAGCTACAGGCCTACGGCCACCTCATGGATCAGTTCTGGTCGCCACTGACCAATGACCTCGACGGTCCCTACGGTGGCTCGCTGGAAAACAGGCTGCGCTTCACTTTCGATGTCCTGCGCGGCATCCGCCAGCGCTGCGGCGAAGATTTCCTGCTCGGGGTGCGCTACACCGGCGATGAAGACTTGCCCGGCGGCTTCGGTGCCAGTGACGGCCTCCAGATTTCTCACATGCTCAAGGACAGTGGGCTGGTGGACTTCCTCAACGTCGTGCGCGGGCACATCGATACCGATGCGGGCCTCACCGATGTGATTCCGATCCAGGGCATGCGTAACTCTCCGCACTTGGATTTTGCCGGCGAGATTCGCTCGGCCACCGGCTTCCCGACGTTCCATGCGGCCAAGATCCCGGACGTCGCCACGGCGCGTCACGCCATCGCCTCGGGCAAGGTGGACATGATCGGCATGACCCGGGCGCACATGACCGACCCGCACATCGTGCGCAAGATCATCGAAAAACGCGAAGAAGACATTCGCCCTTGTGTCGGCGCCAATTATTGTCTGGACCGTATCTACCAGGGCGGCGCGGCGTATTGCATCCACAACGCCGCCACCGGCCGCGAAACCACCATGCCCCACGACATCCCCAAGGCGCCGGCCAAGCGCAAGGTGGTGGTGATCGGCACCGGCCCGGCGGGCCTGGAGGCGGCGCGGGTCGCCGGTGAGCGCGGCCACGACGTCACGGTGTTCGAAGTCGCCGATCAGCCCGGCGGGCAAATCCGCTTGACCGCGTTGAGCGAGCGTCGTCGCGAGATGATCAGCATCATCGACTGGCGCATGGCGCAATGCGAACGACTGGGCGTGAAGTTCCACTTCAACACCTGGGCCGAGGCCGAGACGGTCATGGCGGAAAAACCAGACGTGGTGATCGTCGCCACAGGCGGCTTGCCGCACACCGAGGTACTCAAGCAGGGTAATGAACTGGTGGTGTCGACCTGGGACATCATTTCCGGCGACGTCAAGCCCGGCCAGAACGTGCTGATCTTCGACGATGCGGGCGACCACGCGGCGCTACAGGCCGCCGAGGTCATCGCCAACAGCGGTGCAAAACTGGAAATCGTCACGCCGGACCGGTCGTTTGCGCCGGAGGTGATGGCGATGAACCTGGTGCCTTACATGCGTAGCCTGCAAGACCTTAACGTCACCTTCACGGTCACCTATCGGGTCGATTCCGTAGAGAAGCGCGACGGCCAGTTGGTTGCCAACTTCGGTAGCGATTATGGCCAGGTGCACAAGCAGCGAGTGGTCGATCAGGTCGTGGTCAACCACGGCACCCTTCCCCTGGACGACTTGTACTTCGACCTGCGCCCGCACTCGAGCAACAACGGCGCGGTGGAGCAGCACGACCTGATCGCCGGGAAAACCCAGAATATCGTGACCAACCCTGAAGGCCGTTTCCAGTTGTTCCGGATCGGCGACGCGGTCTCAGCGCGTAATACCCATGCCGCCATCTATGACGCGCTACGGTTGCTCAAAGACATCTAAAGTCATGCCCCTGGCCTTATGGATCAGGGGTGTTTTTTATATTCAGCACGAGGCTTGATCAGGCTTGGAGCCCCTTGCGGGCCACCGCCGCCCCTTCCTGCAATGCCCTGCCGATCTGCTCTTCGAAATGACTGTGGCTCATCGCCTGCAAAGCGGCGGCCGTCACGCCCCGATAGGCCACCAAGGCATCGATCATCTGCTGAGCGTCATGGCTGGCCAACAATTGGCTGCTGTTTACCACGACGTTCTTCGCCGCAAGCTGTGCGATGTCAGAAGGAATGCCGGCAGCCATCGCCTGATTGGCCAGCGCAGTCATCAGCAAGGCAGGAAAAGCCGGACCGGTGCCTGAGAGCGCCGAAAGGTAATCGATAAAGTCCTCTTGCTGAACCTCAGCGGCTGTACCCACGCATTCGAACAGGCGTTGCACGAGGCTTTTCGTTGTCGCCTCTATCTTCCCAGCACAATACCAAGGCGTGAAGGACTGCTCGATTTCCACCGCCGCGTTGGGCATCGCCCGCACGACCGCCGAAGCCGAGGTCTGCGTCATGATCGTCTGCGCCTTGATCCCGGCCATCAGGGAGATAATTGTTTTGCCAGTCGCCTTGATGTTCAGGTTGGCGAAACGCTCGGGTCGAACCGCAAGGATCACGATGTCGCTGCGATCCACCAACGCCTGGTTATCCGTCACCAGGCAGGCACCTTGTTGCGCCAACGGATGACTGCCCGAGCGGTTGGAGATAACCAGGTTGCCCGCCTGCAGCAATGCCTTGGCCAGCATGGCCTTGGCGATCGCGCCGCCCAGCCAGCCGGTTCCGCCAATGATGCCCAGGGTTTCATGACTCATTGGCAGCGCCTTCGAACGTGTCCGTCAAGGGCACGAAAACCCCGGACTCGATTTCGGCGTAGCCGAACTTGCCGTAGAAACGATCCAGCTCGCGCTGCTTGGGGACTTTCCCGGTGAAAATGCTCACGTAATGGGGAATGCGCTGGAAGCGCACGGTGATCAACTCGGTGGTGTTCATGGTGATGTAGCCGATCTGGGTCAGATAGATCGTCCGGGCCCGCGCATCGGCACTCGGGCTATCGTAGCCAAAGCGCTTGAACATGTTCGCAAGAGCGGTCATCCGCTGTTCGTCCACAGTCGTGACCTCTTGGGCGACCTCAGCCGACTGCAACGCCCAGCTGCGTACCGCGAATTCGAATTGCGAGTCGAACAGCTGCGGATTGAGCCAGCACTCGAACACATTCAGGATCGCCTCGGAGATGCTTTCGGCATAACTTTCGCTTTGGCGAATCAAGCCACCCGTATTGGTCTCCCGCCAGCGAGAAAGCAGGGCCGCCAGCAGTTGTTCGCGATCCTCGAAGAACCAGTAGAAGCTGGTGCGTGACAAACCCAAGCGCTTGGCCAGAGGCATGACCCGAACCGAATCGATGCCCGACTCTTTGAGGGCCTCGTAGGCCGCTTCCAACCAGCCTTCTGGCGAGCCCCGCCAACCTGCGTCCTGGGCTTTGCCACGAGCCTTTCCTAACTGGGTCATCCTGCATACCTCTTTTCAATAATGCGCAACGCAAATGTACTTTGATGACCGATAAATGTACACCGAAGAACATTTTATTGACTCTTCTCCATTTCAATACCCTTGAGAACAAAATCATTAATGATAAAAACTCATGGGCCATTGACTTAAAATGGTTTGTCTACGAAGTGCACCTGGATAAATATCTCCCACAGGCAAAAGACTCAAACCCAAAAACAATAACGAGCCGCCATCATGAATCTAGCAGTGCACGCCTCAGACAAAGCGTCAACCGCTTCCGCCAGTGGTTGATGACCCATCTGGCGGAGACGGTCGACGCTTGAGAAACAGTCTTGAGTCGCGACCTAAGCTATTTCGAATCCAAGGGGTCTATTTTCTTGCCGAAGCAGCAAGAGATGTAACCAGGGATCAGGATGGTCTGGGTGATCTCATTGCCCTTCAGCGATTCGTTAGTCGAGAAAAAACACAAAAATTCGTGCGCTGATGCTTGAGCAGCGCACGGCCAATCTAACGGACGATCACTTACGGGCCTCTAGGGTCAGATTGAAGGGTGTTTCTGTCGCACGGCGCAGGTGTTTGAACCCAGCCTGCCCTACTAGCTGCCGAACGGCGGCATCGGTATATCGGCGGGCTGCAGGCCCACCAGTGTCATGTATTCATAGATGTGCTGATAACCGGTTTGAGACTTGTAGCTTGTGCAGTCGGGTTGGGGTTTCCCACAGAGCCGCAGCTCCATGTTCGCGCTGCCCATTCCCCATTGCGTATAGTTCAGGTTGTTATTCACAACCTTGTCTATGCCGGAACACACCGTGTTCCTTGTGTCTTTATCAATGGGATTGCTCTCATAAAGGGTCAGAGAGTAATCGAGAGACGTTGCGCACCACGCCATCGGAATAACATCCAGGGTGTTGTAGATACGCAGCGCATTACCGGCCATCTGCTTATTGAAATAGCTGGCGAAAAAGCCATCTCCCGCCGTGGGCGCAGCAAAGGTCTCGCAGAAGAAAGTGAAGCCCGGAAATTTGTCCTTCAGATAAAGCGCGAGCACTGACATGAGTGCACCGCCGAGGCTATGACCAACCAAACGGATGTTCGTCCCACTTTGCTGCTTTCCTAGAAAATCGCTCAGTGTGCCCTGAGAATTAGAGGCCGTCGTCAGTATCGCGTTAACACCATCCGCCGTTCCTTGGGCAATACTCGCCGCCCCCTGGTAGCCCGGAATAACGCTCTGCAACGGCACCATTGGGAAAATATCGAGATCGTCCACCTGATCCTTCAAAGAATCCGCGAGGGTCCCACTCGTCACCACGACGATGTCGTTCCCACTTCTCCCGCCGGTCAGCACCACGGTGATGTGCGCCGTGTACTCGCCATCCGTTACCAGCGCGGGGCCCCAAGCTACGGCATAGCCACCGCCTACCTTCGAGCCATTGAGGCGCGTAAGAATATTGTCTTTGACCTGGCTCGGCGTGGGGTTCTTGATGTCTTTCCAGGACTGCGAATACAACGCCGCATTATTGACCACGAAAGCATGTGTAAGACTGATTTGCCTTTGCAGAAGTGTGTCTGGGGTAGTCATGACTGCTCCTTGTCTCGAAGAAAGTTTTCAAAGGACCCAACGAAAACCTATGGCAGCCGTCGATCCTTCTGGGCCAGCAAGACCGAGTGTAGACGCAATTTTTTCAAGCGCGAGGGTGATGCCGCCTGCTGGGCTATTCCGGCCAGGCTTGCTGCCACATCAGCGGGTATTTGTCTGACTCACGCAAGGTGAGTTGGGCAGACGCTTACAGTGATGGGAATAAATTAATGAATTAACCGCTCTCCTTTTGGAACGTTTTTTCCACCACGGTCACTCAGGTTTAAGAATGTCGCCGCTCATAGCGTCCAGGTTGAGATGTGTCGAAGCGGGGAGTGATTTATGGGTGGGTGCGTAGGCCACCGGGATCGTTTGCATTCTTCTATCTGCCGATCACCAGAGGGTAATGCCATGGATACGATTAATGTAAGTGCAAGCCGCGAGCAGACGCGTGTACCTGATGAGCTACAGCACGATGCAGTGCAACAGGCCCCTCACTCTCCTAACCTCGGCGCTATCGGGTTAGCGATGAGCATGCGGCTTGAAAAACATTTCGAGGCTCACCTCGAAACAGACGCTGGCTCCGGTCAACCCGCTGCCCCGGCCTCAAGCGTGCGCAACACGGAGCTGAACGCCATTCGCGATGACCGTGCTCAACGGTTAGAGGCAGGAGGCTACAACGTCCATGACATGGAGAAGGCGGAGAAAAACGCAGCCAGAGCCGACAGACTGTTTGCGTCAATAAAGTCAGGTATGGGGGGAACGCCCTTTGCGGCGCTTACCGAGGCAGGTAATTTCAAGCCGTCCATCCTCCAGGTAGCGGGCCAGCATGCCAATACAGTACGCGAAGCGGCTATAGAGAACGCTATGTCATGCTTGTATGCCGGCATGGCTGATGCTGCCGGCAATAAGATGATTGCAGGCTTCAAGCCTGGTTATTACCTTAAACCCGATAGCGACACACTGCACCCGTCGCTGCAAGCATCGGTGGCGGAAAAGCTGCTGGCATTGGACAAAGGTCCATTGCGCAATGCCTTCGACGAAGCCAATAAATGGCTCACCGGGTTTGCCGTACGTAATACCGCAATGTACGCGTCGACGCTTGCCATGACGGCTGCTGGCAAAGAGAACCTGGATGCAATCCTGCAACCCGCCCTGCGTCCAGTCACGGCTATCATCGTGGGTATGGCAATTGAACATTACAATGTGAGCCGCGATCGCACGAACCATTTAGCTGATCCTGCAATGCTCTATGGTCGTCGAGATGCTGTACCTGAGGGGCAGGCTCATAAGCCTGTCGCTCAAGAGACCGAATGGCTGGATGACTTCGAGACTTTAAAGGATCTCGATGCCACTGCCCTGGTTAAGATGGTCTCCGCGCGCCTTGGTGAAGGCGCGGCTACGGCTCTGAATGCGGTCATCAGCGGCGACGCCTTGAAAGAGATAGCAGACCCGGTCAGTGTTGTAGGAAACGGTCTCCTGATTGGGGGGTTTTCTGCGATGGGCGCGGCTACAGCCGCCACAGCTAATTTAGCCAAGTCTAAGGAGCTGGGAAAAGTGGCGGCTACCGCAGCCTCGGAGGGTGTAAAAAATGTATTGGGTACTCTGGCTTTCGGGCTGTGGGCAGCTGGCGCCTCGCTAGGTGGGTCAGTGCCGAAAAAAGCCACTGCGGTGGTCGATGCCCATGTACCAAAAGCAATAGAAGGGAGCGCAGATGCAGTCGGCAGGGTGGCGGTCAAGGGCGGTGAGCTTGCGCTCAAGACATCGCTCGCCGGTGTCAAATTTGCCAAGGAGACAGCTGTTTCAGGGGCCAATCACACCAAACATGCAGCTCAAGCGGCAAAGGATGGAGTCACCAGCGCCGCTAGCGCCATTGGCACCACCTCTCAATCGACCTGGCACAAAAGCATTGGAGCTCTTAGGCAACGAACGGTGGACACTTCTCAAGGCCAAGCCATTCCGGGTCAGGACATACCCATGCAGCCGCTCGCAGTTACGCAGGGCCAAGCATCGTCCTCAGCGCCCATGCGCCCCCCTGCTCAGGATGATAGCGATATCGTGTAGCAGCGTTCCTCGGCGCTCATTGTAATTTTTCCTTAACCTTTGGATTTAGTTGGATCAGGGCTAGGAACATTACAGTCACCGACCTTTCGAAGGATGCCTTGCATATCTATGTAAGTCTGGCATCGCTGATCGCTGCCAGCCACATCACTCGAAAACCCATGGGCTCCTTCTAAATAAAGGCAGCGCCCGCTTTCGCGAGCGCCACCTTCATCAACTACCCGCTGATCAGGCCTTCTTGCCCGCCTCCTCCAGGGCCTTTTCAGCATTGAACCCGTCGAAGTTCGCAAACACGCCCATAAAGCCCGGCACGGTCACTTCGCGCGCCCAGTCGCGCTGCAGTTCGCAGTACATCTGCTTGCGCGTCGCGGTCCCACTCTCGTTCGGTCCGACTCATTTCGCGCCTGTACTGGCGGAAATGTTACGCCGCCATCCTCAGCTTCATATGCAGACCTGCTACAGCGATCGCTTCGTTGACCTCATCACCGAAGGGTACGATTGCGCAATCCGGGTGGGTTACCTCCATGACTCCAACTTGATCGCAAGGCGTATTGGCCCGGTCTACACCAAGCTCGTCGCGAGCCCTGACTACATCAAGGCGCACGGGGCACCCGCGACCGCAGGGCCGGTGTCACATCAGGATGAAGCCCTGAGGGCATTATCGTAGGGTTGGCTGAGGGAGCGACGGGCGTGAATCAAGGTCCAACGCTTTGTTTGTCCAAGCCAAGACAGGAGATGTGATTTGATTCGACGCCCGCAACAGTCAATGCGTCGAACTGCATTTTTTGCAGACACAACGGCGCTGATCCTGTTTTTCACAACCACCGGCATTATCAATGAACGCTTCATTGCCGGCATGACATGGGATCAGGTTCTTCATGCGCGCCTTCTGGGCGCAGCGTTGATGGTGCCCGTCGCGAGACCTATGGGTGGCTCAGCCTGATCGGACAGCACCGGTTATTTACCGGTGTTATCCGACCCAGCGCTCATCAACTCAGCGCATGATCCAACGCGATCTGGAACTTCTCCACCAGCAGATCGATCTCCGCCGCCTGGATCGTCAACGGCGGCAGGAACCGCACGACAGCCCCATGACGCCCACCCAGCTCAATAATGACGCCCTCTCGCAGACATTGGTGTTGGATGGCCTTCGCCATGACGCCGTTGGCCGGTGCGACACGTGCGCCCTCGGTCGCCGTCGAGACGATTTCGACGCCCACCATCAGGCCACGTCCGCGAACCTGCCCGATGCACGGGTAGTCGCGTTGCAGCTGCCGAAGTTGAGTCATCAAGCGCTCGCCCATGACCTCGGCGTGGGTCGCCAGGCCTTGTTCCTGGAGGTAGCGCAACGTCGCGGTGCCCGCAGCCATGGCCATCTGGTTGCCCCGGAAAGTACCGGCATGGGCCCCAGGTTTCCAGAGGTCCAAGGCTTCGCGGTAAACCATGACCGCCAGAGGAAGACCACCGCCGATGGCTTTGGAAAGGACCAGGATATCGGGCTCGATTCCCGCGTGTTCAAACGCGAACATCCGTCCGGTACGGCCTAATCCGGTCTGGACCTCATCGACAATCAACGCGACACCGTGCTGCCGAGTCAGTTTACGCAACCCCTGAAGCCAGCGCGCCGGCGCGGGAATCACGCCGCCTTCCCCCTGCACCACCTCAACCACCACCGCGGCGGGTGGAAGGACTCCTGACTCGGGGTCCGTCAATAATTGCTCGATGTAGCTCAGCCCCGCATCGATCCCCGCCTCGCCGCCGATACCGAATGGGCAGCGGTAATCATAGGGATACGGCAACACCTGCACGTCCGCCATCAGCGAGCCGGGCAATTGCTTGGGCCCCAGGTTGCCCATCAAGCTCAAGGCGCCCAGGGTCATGCCGTGATAACCACCGGAAAAACTGAAGATACCTTTGCGACCCGTCGCGATCTTCGCGAGCTTGAGGGCCGCTTCAATCCCGTCCGCCCCTGTCGGCCCACAGAATTGGATGCGCGCTTGCGCTGCGAATGCCGGCGGCAATGCCGCGAACAGCGCCTCGACAAACGCATCCTTGACCGGGGTGGTCAGGTCGAGTGTGTGCAAGGGCAAGCCGGAATCGAGTGTCGCTCGCATCGCGTCGATGGTCACCGGATGGTTGTGACCGAGCGCCAGTGTCCCGGCACCGGCCAGACAATCCATGAACACCTGGCCGCGCGTGTCCTGCACGTAGAGCCCATGGGCCTCCTTGAGGGCCAAAGGAATACGTCGTGGATAAGAGCGCGCATTGGATTCGCGTGCGGCCTGGCGTTCAAGCAAGTCGTCCGGCGTGAATTCACGCGGTGGCTGCTGACGGAAATGCTCGAGGGTGAAAATCGAACCGGACTCGGTCCAGCGATGAAGACTTTCCATGCGAATGTCCTTATAGGCGAGCGTCAGCGCTGTGGGGCGGCTTGCAGGGCCGTACGCAAACTGAGTGGGCGCATGTCCGTCCACTGCTCCTCGATCCAGGCCAGGCACTGGGCCTTGTTTCCCTGGTGGCCGGCCGCACGCCAGCCCTCGGGCAACGCCTTGTAATCCGGCCAGATCGAATACTGTTCCTCGTGATTGACCACCACGACAAAAGCGCTTTCAGGGTTATCCCAACTCATTTTTCATTTCCTTGTACGAGCGTTATCCAATAAAGCCTGAGGCCTGCGAGAGCGATGATTCTGGCAGCCAAAAACCAATAATGCGAATGTTAATAAATATTATTAACACCTGCATTGAGTATCGGATAGTATTTCTCGCCTCCAATAAACGCACTACAAAGTGGCGTTTCGACACATGACCAAAAAATGAGGGAACGATAGATGGGACGGGACGTCGGGCATTCATCAGGGTTATCCGTGCGCCCACTTCTGGTGCACAAAACGTTGCCATTGCTGGTTGAGCCGCTTGACCGCACACGTCCGTGCCTGAGCGAGCTCCACGGGCTGGTCGAGGACCACTTGCACGAGGCCGGCGCCCTGCTTCTGCGCGGGTTCGATGTGCTCGGGGAACATGCCTTCCAGGCGCTTGTCCGCGGTTTCGGCCATGAGTTGCTCACGTACGAGTTTGGCTCGACCCCGCGCAAAGCGATTGAGCCAGGCGTCTACACGTCGACCGAATACCCCGCCCATCAAACCATTCCCCTGCACAACGAGCAGTCCTACACCCTGCAATGGCCCATGAAGATCTGGTTCCACTGCGTCCAGCCGAGTGTCGAAGGTGGCGAAACGCCCATCGCCGACAGTCGTCGCATCTTTCAGCAGCTCGATCCCGCCTTGCGTCAGCGCTTCTCCGATAAGCGGCTGATGTACGTGCGCAATTATGGCAACGGCCTGGATCTGTCCTGGGAACAGGCCTTTAACACCGAGGACCGCGCAGTGGCTGAAGCCTACTGCCGGGCCAATCGCATTGCGTTCGAATGGAAGGACGACGGCGAATTGCGCACCCGCCAGATCTGCCAGGCCGTTGTCCGTCATCCTAGAACCCAGGCATGGGTCTGGTTCAACCAGGCGCACCTGTTCCACGTGTCCAATCTTGCCCCGGCGATCCGTGAAAGCCTCATGGCGGTGGTCGATGATGATCCGCTCGATCTGCCCCGTAATGTCTATTACGGCGACGGCAGCGAGCTGGAAGAAAGCGCCCTGGAGGACATTCGCGGGGTGCTGGCCGAGAACAGCGTTTATTTCCCCTGGGAAAAAGGCGACGTACTGATGCTCGACAACATGCTGGTTGCCCATGGGCGCGCCAGCTTCAAAGGGCCCCGACAAGTGATCGTCGCCATGGCCGAACCTGCCCAGGAGCAAAACTGACATGACGTCCACCCTCTTGCAGCCGGCCAGCCCCGGCCAACAGGCCCTATGGCAGTTTCACCAGCTCAACCCGAGCAGTCATGCCTACAACATGGTTGCCGCGCGCGAGCTGCGAGCAGACCTGGACGCCGCAGCGCTGTGCGCAGCCTTCGCGCGCATCGTCGAACACTGCGAAACGCTGCATTGCGGCTATCGGGAAGTCGAGGGGCAACTGTGGATGTCGCGCCCCGAGCAGATCAGGGTCAACGCAACCTGGGAGTGCCTCGACGACCTCGACACGGCGGGGGTCAAGGCGTGGATCGAACAGCATGCCGACCAGCCGTTCGATCTCGCCTCGGCAGACATCTGTCGCCTGCGCTTGCTGCGCAATCAGGGACGACTTTATTTATGCATGGCGGCGCACCACATCAGCGGCGACTTCCTCAGCGTTGAATGGATGCTCAAGCTGACCTTCGCCGCCTACCATGCCCAAACCACAGGCGAACCGCTGACCCTGCCAGAACCAGGCCTGTATTTCGAGTGGTTGAACGACCACCGAGGGATGCTCGAAGAGAGCAAAATCGCCGCCCTGGCCAGTTACTGGCAAGGGCAGCTCAGCGGGGCGCCCTCAGCCCTGGAACTGACACCGGACCGCCCTCGCTCACGCACGCCCAACTACGAAGGTGACGAATTCGAATACCTGCTCGATGAGCGCCAGAGCAGCCATTTGCGAACGATGGCCGACGCCCATGACGTCAGCCTGTTTGTGCTGCTGGCGGGGCTGTTCCAGGTGTTCCTGCATCGCTGCAGCGATCAAGACGACTTCCTGATCGGCACGCCGACCATGGATCGACACAAAGCCAAATACAAGAACCTGATGGGGTTTACCCTCAATAGCCTGCCGCTACGCGCGCGCTTCGAGCACAACCCGACCCTGGCCGATTGCTTGCGCGACGTCGCGCAACAAATGCGTGAAGGCTTGCGTCATCGCCGCTATCCATCGGTGCGCATGCAGGAACATCTCGGCAACGGCCCGTTGTTTCGCTGCATGCTGACCTACATGCCCAGCCGCCGCGATGATCAGTTCGGTGAATACAGCGTGCAAGAACACCTGTTCACCCAACGCGGCGCGGCCAACGACCTCAATCTGCGCTGGCAGGACGATGGCGTCCAATTGCTCGCGCAATGGCGTTTTCGCACTGACCTGTTCGATGCGCGGCGTATCGCCCGCCTGGCCGAAGATTTCGTCTGGTTTGCCGGTCAGGCCCAGCAGTTTCCCAACGTACGGGTCAGCGACCTGCCAGCCTGCCCACCGTCCGCTGCGTCCAGCTGCCAGGGCCCGAACAGCCAGCCAGCCTTTGCAACCGCTGTCGAAGCCTTCGAACATCAGGTACGCACGCACCCTGATCGAATCGCCCTGAGCGATGCCAACGGCTCACTGACCTACGCCCAACTGGACCAGGCAGCCCAAGCGCTGGCTCAACAGTTGCGTAGCGCCGGGACAGGCCCTGGCCAGATTGTCGCCCTGGCCCTGCCGCGGGGCCGCGCGTTGATGACGGCCATGCTGGCCAGCTGGAAACTGGGCGCGGCTTATCTATGCCTGGACCCGGCGCTGCCTGAATCACGACGCCAGCAGCTGCTTGATGACAGCGCCGCCAGCGTATTGATCGGCCCTGATCAAACCCTGCGTTGCCTGACCCAAGGCACGGGCAGCGCGGCGATAAGTCCGCGGTCCGCCCACCCTCGGCAACTGGCCTACCTGATCTATACCTCCGGTTCCACAGGCACGCCCAAAGCCGTGGGCGTCACCCAGGGCAACCTGATTCACTACGTCGATGGGGTGATGCGCAGTCTTGCGCTGAGCGAAGGCGCCAGCCTGACGGCCTTGGCCAGCGTGGCCGCGGACCTGGGCTACACCGCCTGGTTTGGCGCGTTGCTGACCGGCCGGACCCTGCGCCTGATCGACGAGCAACTGGCCGCTGACCCTGAAGAACTGGCGCAAAGCCTGGCCGCCGCGCCAGTCGATTGCCTGAAGATCGTGCCTTCGCACCTCAACGCCCTGCTCGCGGTTGCCGCCCCGGAACGCCTGCTCCCGCGCCAATGCCTGGTGCTGGGCGGTGAAGGCCTGGACCTGACGCTGGTCAAGCGCCTGCAGGCGTTGCTGCCAAGCTGCCGGATCATCAACCATTACGGCCCCACCGAAACCACCGTCGGTTGCCTGACCCAACCTGTGACAGGTGCCGAGGAGAGCCTTTCCGGATTCGCACCGATTGGCTCGCCACTGGCCAATGTCGATGTACACGTGCTCGATCGCTATCTGCATCCGATGCCACTGGGCAACGCCGGCGAGCTCTATATCGGTGGCCCTGGCGTTGCCGATGGATACCTGGGGCAGCCAGGTCTCACGGCACAGCGTTTCATCCCCAACCCGTTCAGCGGCGCGGGCGAACGCCTGTATCGCACCGGTGACCGCGCGCGACTGCTGCCTTCCGGCGCCGTGGAATTTCTTGGCCGCATCGATGATCAAGTCAAGATCCGCGGTTTTCGCGTCGAGCCAGGGGAAATCGAAGCCTGCCTCAAGGCCTGTGACGGCGTGCGCGAGGCCGTCGTCGTGGCGCGGACACTCGGCGACCAGGAGGCGACAAAACTGATTGCCTACCTGGTGCCGGACTCCGGGCTGGATCGCGAACAGCTGCGTCGACAACTGGCTGAGCAACTGCCCGAGCCGATGCTGCCGAGCCTGTACGTCGAGCTGAGCGAACTGCCGCGCCTTGCCAACGGCAAAGTCGACCGACACAACCTGCCCTCGCCACAACAGAGTCCGCGACAAGACACGCTTGAGGTTGCGCCTCGCGATCCGGTTGAAGCGCTGCTGATGACGCTGTGGTGCGAGGTACTCGGCAAACCCTCGCTGTCGATCCACGACGACTTCTTTGCCTTGGGTGGCGACTCGATCCTGGCGCTGCAATTAATTGCCGGCGCGCGCAAGGCGCAACTCAAGTTCACCCCGAAACATTTCTTCGCACACCCCACCATTGCACGACTGGCGGCCACGCTGGAGTCGCCACTCCGGGACCTGGAAGCGCAATTGCTCGCGCTCTGGACCGAGGTGCTGCAACGCCCTGACCTGGGCCGGGACGATGATTTCTTCGCTGTCGGTGGAGACTCGATCATCGCCCTGCAGTTGATTGCAAGGGCGCGTAAGCAAGGCCTGCGATTCAGCCCGAAAGAGCTTTTCGCCCACCCACGTATCGAAGCGCTGGCCAGCCTGCTCAGTCGCCGCGAACAGCCATTGGCCGCTGCGGCCCCTCAAGTGCCGGCAGAAAAACCACCGGCAGTATTCGCCCTCAGCCCAGTCGAGCGCAAAGCCCTCGACGTCCTGGCCGGGACCGAGCTGGAAGATGCCTATCCCTTGTCGCCGCTGCAAAAAGGGTTGCTGTTCCATAGCCTGCTGGAAGATGGCAACGGCGTTTATGTCAATCAGCTGCAAGCCGAGTTGCAAGGCCCGCTGGACCCCGAGCGCTACCTGGCGGCATGGCGCGATACCTTCGCCGCGCATCCGCTGATGCGGACCGGGATCCTCTGGCAAGGCCTGGAGGAACCGCTACAAGGGGTTTATCGCGACCTGCACTTGCCGGTACGACAACTGGACTGGAGCACCCTCGACGAACCCCAGCGCCAGCAGGCCATGGCCGATTATTGCCAGGCCGACCGTGCCCTGGGCTTCGATCCGCAGCGCCCGCCCTTGCAGCGCATCGCCCTCATCCGGCTCGACGAACGCCGCACCTGGCTGGTGTGGAGCCGCCATCACCTGATCGCCGATGGCTGGAGTTCGGTGATGTTGATGGAAGAAATACTTGCCCGCTACAACGGCCTGGCGGTCATCCGTCGCCCACCTTATCGTGACTACATCGACTGGCTTGCCGCGCAACCGGACACACAGAGCCAGGCTTACTGGCAGCAGCGCCTGGCAGGCTTCGAAGGTGCCGGCTCTCTGCCCGCCCTGGCCGTCGCCGAAAGCGCGGCGACCGCGCAGTACTACACCGCCGGCCTGCAACTGGACGAAGCCCAGACCACCCGGCTGAACGCACTGGGGAAAAACAACCGGGTCACCCTCAATACGCTGATACAAGCGGCCTGGGGCCTGCTGCTGGCGCGCCATAACAACCAGCCGGATGTCATGTTCGGTGTCACCAGCAGCGGACGGCCGGGCGACCTGCCGGACGCCGGGCAGATGCTCGGCGTGTTCATCAACACGCTGCCGCTGCGTTTGCAGGTCGACTCCGGGTTGACCTTGGGCGACTACCTGCATCAGGTCCAGGCGATCAGCGTCGCCATGCGCGAGCATGAGCAAACGCCACTGGCTGAAATCCTCCAGCAGCACCCACGGGGCGCTGGGCTGTTCGATACATTGCTGGTGTTCCAGAACCTGCCGGCCCTGGGCGAACGGCAACTGCAATCGGGCGATTTGACGCTCAAGATCATGGATAACCTTGAACAGACCAGCTACGGCCTCACGGTCGAAGCCTTGCCCGGACGCCGTCTGGAGGTGCTTTTCAGCGCCGACGCCCGACGCCTGCCGGTCGAATCGCTGCAGGGGCTGATCAATGATCTGCGTCGGCTCCTGCTCGCCATGGACACCGCACCGGACACCCGTCTCGAACAGTTGTCGATCCTGACCACGGACGAGCGTGCCCGCCTGCTTGACTGGGGAACCCATCGGGCCGACTACAGCCTTGACGACACCTGGGAGCAACGGGTGGCCATGCAAGTCGCCCTCCACCCCGAGCGCTTGGTTACACGTTGTGCTGATCAGTGCCTGACCTATGCCCAACTCTGGCAACGCTCGGAAGTCCTGGCTCGCGGCCTTCAGGCATTGGGTGCGCAACCTGACCAGCCGATTGCCTTGCTCGCCGACCGGGGCCTCGACTGGTTGTGCCTGATGGTCGCGACCCTGCGTGCAGGCTATGCCTGGCTAGCGCTGGAACCGTCCCAGCCGCCGGCACGCTGGCAGCAGGTGCTGGCGCGGCTACAGCAGCCTTTGGTGATCAGCACCCCCGATTACGCAGAGCGCCTGATCTCGGTCTACCAAGGCAAGCACGCCTCGCCAGGCGACCTGGTGGAAATGAGCAGCCTCGGGCGTCTGCCGCACCAAGCGGCACGTCAGGACCAACTGGCCTATGTGCTGTTCACCTCGGGCTCCACCGGTCAGCCCAAAGGCGTGATGGTCACGCGCGCCGGCATGCTCAACAACATGCTGGCCAAGCTGGAACCCCTGGGTCTGAACCAGAACGATGTGATTGCCCAGACCGCACCGGCCTGCTTTGACATTTCTGTCTGGCAAGCACTCACCGCCCCGTTGTTCGGCGCTTGCGTGGAGATCATCGGCGACAGCGTCGTACGCGATCCCCAGGCATTGCTCCAAGTCCTTCGTACGCGCCAGGTCAGCCTGTTCGAGCCGGTCCCGGCGTTGTTGCAGGCGATGCTGGAAAGCCAGGCCGACCAACCGGTGCCATTGCCGGATTTGCGCTGGGTACTGCCCACCGGCGAAGCCCTGCCGGTGGCAACCACGCAGCAATGGTTCAGCCATTACCCGCACATTCCCCTGATGAACGCCTACGGTCCGGCAGAGTGTTCGGATGACGTGGCCTTCCAGCCCTTGCGCACCGCACCCGATCAAGGCACCAGCGTCGCGATCGGCCGGCCCACGGCCAATGCCGAACTGTACGTTCTGGGCCACGACCTGCAACCACTGCCCAGCGGCGTCGTCGGAGAGTTGGCCATCGGCGGCATCGGCGTCAGTCGCGGCTATCTGGCGGACCCGTCGCGCACCGCCGCCAGCTTCATTCCCAACCCGTTCGGCGAGGCCGGCAGTCGTCTTTACCTGAGCGGCGATCTGGCGCGCTGGGGCGATGACGGCGTGTTGCAGTATTTCGGACGCAAGGATTTCCAGCTCAAGCTGCGCGGCTTCCGCATCGAACCTGGGGAAATCGAAGCGCATCTGGAACGTCACCCGGACATCCTTCGCGCCATGGTCAGCCTGCAACGGCTGGGCAGCAGCGAGATGCTGGTGGGCTACTGGCAGGGTCGTCACGGACACGCACTCACCGATGCCGCGCTGACGCAGTTCGTCCTGGAGGGTTTACCCGCTTACATGGTGCCCTCCCTGTGGGTGCAGATGGACAGCTGGCCACAGAACGCCAACGGCAAAATCGATCGCAAGGCCTTGCCGGCCCCCACGCTGCACAACGCCGAGATCGATCCTCCGCGCAGCGCCAACGAACACTTGCTGGCCGAGCTATGGGCGACATTGCTGCCGCCCCAGGCGCTGGGACGCAACAGTCACTTCTTTGAAGCCGGTGGGCATTCACTCCTGGCGACCCGCCTGATCGCCCGCATTCGCCAACGTTGCGGCCTGGAACTGGCGCTGCGCAGTGTTTTCGATGCGCCGCTGCTGTGGCAACAGGCGCAGTGCCTGGACGTTCTCTCGACTCAACCGGCCAAGACCGCCAGCGCGCCCGAGCTGCGACCCATCGAGCGCCAGCAACACATGTCCCTGTCCCTGAGCCAACACCGCCTGTGGATGATCGATCGCCTGCATGGGCCATCCGCGGCCTACAACATGGCCGCCACCCTCAGCCTGCAAGGTTCACTGGACATCAGCGTCCTGCGCGCCACGTTCAATGTGCTGTTGAACCGTCACGAGGTCCTGCGCACCGCCTACTCGGACATCAATGGCGAACCGGTTTCGCTGATCGCAGCGCACCTCGACATGGAGCTGCCGCTGCGCGATGTCTCCCACCTCGACGCCGAACAACGCCAAGCTGTGGCTGATCAGGAGAGCCTGGACAACTTGCGCCTTCCCTTCGATCTGGCACAGGCACCCTTGATCCGGGCGCGAGTACTCAAGCTCGACGAGCGTCAGCATCTGTTATTCCTGAGCTTGCACCATATGGTCGCCGACGGCTGGTCGGTCGGCGTACTGATCAATGAACTGAGCCATGTCTATACCGCGCTCCATACCGGCACCCGTGCGCAACTGATGCCGTTGCCCGTGCAATACGCCGACTATGCACACTGGCAGCGTGAGTGCCTGCAAGGTCCAGGCCTCGATAAAGCAGTGGGCTTCTGGCAGCAGCAATTGCGCGGAGCGCCACAGGTCCTCGCGCTGCCGACCGATTGGCCGCGCCCGGCCCAAGCCGATGCGCGGGGCGCCGCCAAGGCCCTGGAAATACCCGCGCCGCTGCTGGCACGCCTCGAGGCACTGGCACTGGTCGAAGGGGTCACCCTGTATATGGTGCTGCTCAGCACTTTCGAAATGCTGCTGCATCAGGTGACGGGCAATGATGAGTTGTTGCTGGGCACCGACGTCGCCGGTCGCGACAACGCCAACCTGGAAGGTCTGATCGGCTTCTTCGTCAATGTCCTGCCGCTGCGCTCGCGTCGAACCGGTGACCAGCGCTTCAGGGATTTCCTGGCCCGTACCCGGGATACCTGCCTGCAAGCCTTCGAACATCAGGCGCTGCCGTTCGACCGTATTGTCGAAGCCTTGCAAGTGCCTCGCGAACGCAGCCGTAACCCGTTGGTGCAAGCCTTGTTCGTCCTGCAGAACACGCCCCCGGCCGACTTTGCCATTCCCGGTCTGGAGGTGCGCGTGCAGCCACCGGCGGAGCGCACCAGCAAGTTCGACATGGCGTTGTTCCTCGAGCGCCAGGGCGATGTCATGCGCGGTGATTGGGTCTACGCCCGCGCACTGTTCAAGGGCGAACGTATCGAGGCCTTGATCAGCGCCTGGCTGAGCCTGCTGCAACAGGTCGTCGAGCAACCCCACGCCGCGCTTGCTCATTTCACCCTCACATTGCCCTCTGTGGAGTCGTCCGCCTTGGCTCATTCGCCCGTGCCGTCGAGCAAGCTCGACAAACTGAAAAAAATGCCGACCCGCGCCACGGCGGCGCCCAAGCCGCTGATCCGCACCGCGCCATTACTGCCGGGACAGGAATTTCCCTTCATGATCGAACCCTGCGTACCCGACCTGGATCCGGTGGGATGGGCACAAGGCTCGCGGGACCTCATCGACACCCTGCTGTGCAAGCACGCCGGGCTCCTGTTTCGCGGCTTTGCCCTGGACGACGCCAAGGCCTTCGAAGCGTTCGCCGAGGCCATCCACCCTGGCCTGTTCGGCGGCTATGGCGACCTGCCGAAGAAGGAAGGCGGACGCAATATCTACCGGTCCACGCCTTATCCGGAGCGGGAGATGATCCTGTTCCATAACGAGAGCTCGCATTTGCCCCGCTCTCCGCGCAAACAATGGTTTTTTTGTGAACAGCCTTCGCCTGTAGGGGGCGCGACGCCTATCGTCGACTGCCGCGAACTGTATCGCCGCTTGCCGACCGCACTGGCCGAAAGGTTCGAAAGCAAAGGGCTGCTTTACGTGCGCACGTTCACCGAGCGCCTCGATGTCAGCTGGCGAGCGTTTTTCAAGACCGAGAACCGCGACGAGGTCGAGGCCCTGTGCCGGGCCAGCGGCACCGAGTTCAGCTGGTTGGCCAATGATGAGCTGCAAACCCGTACCCGTTGCCCGGCTGTGATCCGTCACCCCTTGAGCGGCGAGCGCAGCTTCTTCAACCAGATTCAATTGCACCACACCTTTTGCCTGGACCCTCAGGTACGCGAAGACTTGCTGCGAATGGTCGGCCCGGAACGTATGCCGCGCCAAGTGTATTTCGGTGATGGCAGCCCCATCGACCCTGAAACGATGGCGCTGATAGGTCGTCTCTACGAAGCCTGCGCGGTGCGTTTCGACTGGCAACAGGGCGATGTGATCATGCTCGATAACTTGCTGGCCGCCCACGCCCGTGATCCCTTCGAGGGCCCGCGAAAAATTGTCGTCGCCATGGGCGATCTGCATGAGCCGGCCCGCCTGGCCGGTCACAACAACGCAATGGAACTGCAGGATTGACCCCCACCATGAGCCATAACCTGAAAACGCATCACGACCTGCCCCTCAGTGCGGAGCAGTCCGTCGCCCTGCAAAGCGGCCGCCCGTTCGTGCATTTGGGCATGACCCTTGAGGGCGCGCTGCACCCCGGGCAACTGCATGAAGCATTGCTGAAGGTGATCGAACGTCATACCAGCCTGCACACGGCGCTACGCCCCTCGAATTTGTATCGAAGCCTGCGCCAGCATGTCGTGGCGCCAACGCTGCAATGGCATGTGCTGGAGGCCGGCGTGTCCGATGCCGAGCAGCAAAGTGCTGCGCTGTTGCAAGCGCCGTTTGCCATCGAAACCGGCTGTCTGGTTCGAGGCGTCTTGCGTCAACTGGCACCGGCCCAGTGGCGCCTCGATCTGCTGGTCGCGGCGTGTGCCGGTGACCGGCTCAGCCTGCAGAACCTGTTCAGTGAATTGACCGAACTCTATGCGCGCCCCGCAGCCGTACTGGAGGAAGCATTCCAGTATTCGCAGTACGTGGAATGGCGCAACGACCTTGATGCGGATGACGAAGCCCTCGACGGTCGCGCCTACTGGGCCGCGCTGGCGCTTGCGGACACCCCGCCAATGCAGCTGGGATCGCATCACGAACCGATGGGGCAGCGTGGCCTGTCGTCGGTCTCCCAACGCCTGCCCGTCGAGTTGCATCAGGCGCTACAGCAACTTGCCGACCGGTGCCAGCAACCGCTGGGGACCGTGCTGCAAGCGGCGTGGTGGTTGCTGTTAGCCCGTGTGGGCGGGCATCGCGTCTACACGGCTGGCTGGCAGCAGGATTGCCGTGTCGAGTACGAGGCCCTGACCAACGGAATCGGCGTGTATGAAAAAATCCTGCCGCTGGTGCTCGCCCCGGACCTGAACGGCACGTTCGAGCAGTGGCTGCAAAGCCTGGCCAGTCAACTCAACGAACATGTTCAACAACAGGAATACTGGAACGTCGCCGACACGACCCACACCCTTTATCGCAAAATCGGTTTCAACCTGGCCCGCCATTGCCAGGACGTCGACATCGCTGGCCTGCGCTGGCACGTTGATACGCTGCCGGGTGTCGCCCCATGCTTCGAGCTGGCCCTGCAAGTCGTGCTGGATGAGCACGGTCCCGGGCTGACCATCAGCATCCAGGCACCGGGGGCGCACTATGACGACGAAGTGCTGCAATGCCTGCTGGACCAATACGCCTGCCTGCTGCAAAGCCTGCCCGTAGGGCCCGACAGTCGCGCCCTGATCGAGCTGCCATTGAGCAACGCCGAGCATCAGGCCCGCCAATTACAACTGTGCGGCCCTCGCCGGGACTTCGGTTCACAGGCCTTGCCTCAGCGGCTGCATCACTGGGCGCATACCACGCCGGATGCGCCGGCCTTGCAGGTCGGCGACCACACCTTGAGCTATCGCCAGCTGCACGAACAGGTCGAACAGTTGGCCGGGGCCTTGTGCGCCCGAGGCGTTGGCCGTGAATCGAAAGTGGCTTTGCTGCTGCCCCGCTCGGCAGACCTGCTGCTGGGTCTGTTCGCGGTGCTGCGCGCCGGTGCCGCCTACATCCCTCTGGACCCGTCCTGGCCGGCCGCTCGCCAGGAAAAAATCCTCGCCGATGCGCAGCCACAGCTGCTCATTGGTTCAGCCCAGGACGTGAGCATTGCCGAGCTGCAAAACTCGGCGGTGGTCGCCTTGCCTTCGATCGACAGTATCGCGCTCAACGACGCGGCTTACCTGCTCTACACCTCTGGCACCAGCGGTGAACCCAAAGGCGTCGTCATTGAACACGGTCATTTGCTCAATTACGTCGCCGCGGTCAGCGAAGCACTGGACCTGGCCCATTGCAAACGCTTCGCGCTGATTTCCTCGGTGGCCGCAGACCTAGGCAATACCACGCTGTACGGAGCGCTGTGGAAGGGTGCGTGCATGGTGCTGGCCAGTGACGAAGCCAGCCGCGATGCCAGCGCATTCGCACGGTTTGTTCGCGATCAACGGATCGACTGCCTGAAGATCGTTCCGTCGCATCTGGCGGCACTGCTCGAAGACCACGCCAGTGCCTTGCCGGATGTTGTGATACTGGGCGGCGAACCGTGCCCGGGGGCATTGCGCCAACGCATCCAGCAAGTAGCCCCACATAGTCGGGTACACAATCACTATGGTCCGACCGAAACCACCGTGGGCGTGCTGTTCAGCCTCAGCCAGGCGTTCGACAGCGCCGCGCCGCTGGCCCTGGAACAGGCATTGGCCAACACTTGCGCCTATGTCCTGGAGCAAACCCCGTCCGGCCTGCAACCAGCACCGTTGGGCGCCTTGGGCGAGGTGTACCTGGGGGGCTCGCAAGTCAGTCGGGGTTATCTGAACCGAGCGTCAGACGCGTTTATCGACGACCCCTTCAAGCCGGGCCAACGCCTTTATCGCACGGGAGACCTGGCACGGTTGTCACCCCACGGGCGCCTGCACCTGGCCGGACGTAGCGACCAGCAGATCAAGATTCGCGGCTTTCGCGTCGAGCCCGGGGAGTTGGAGGCGGCGCTCTTGAAGCTGGCCGGCGTCAACCAGGCGGTGGTGCATTTCACCGCTGGCCAGCTGTTCGCCTACGCCGTCAGCCACCGCGAAAGCGCTGACTTGCTCGCCGAGTTGCGTACCTCGCTACCCGATTACCTGATCCCTTCGCAACTGCTGCGCGTACCGGCACTGCCGCGCCTGGCCAACGGCAAGATCGACTACGCCGCGCTGCCCAGCCCCGACAGCCTGGCGGAGCATCGGGTGGCGCTGGCGCCACGGGATGCGCTCGAAGCCCTGCTGACAGACCTTTACCGGGAACTGCTGGAACGCGACAGCCTGAGCATCACCGACAGTCTGTTCGATCTGGGCGGCCATTCGCTGATGGTCATCAAACTCTGCACGCGCCTGCGCAGCCTGTTGCAGCTGGAAGTACCGCCGGGGCTGGTGTTCGACAACCCGAGCGTCGAGACGCTGGCCCAAGCGTTGCGCGACCAGGAAAACCAGCCGGGAAGACTGGTGAAAATTGCCGAGCTGCGTCGCACGCTGGCCGCGATGTCGCCCGAGGAGCGCGCTGCCTTGCAGGCCCGCGCCAAAGCCTCCAGCCCTTCTGTCTGACGCCTCCAGGACGCAATCACGCTATGGAAATCAATCCGAACCAACTGGCCGAGCGTATCGCCAGGCTCACGCCGCAAAAACGCGAAGCCTTTGCCGCCGCATTGGCAGCGCAAGGCATCGCGCTCAGCCGCTTGCCGATCGTGCCGTCACCGGACGAGGGCCCCCGTCCGCTGTCCTGGGCCCAGCAGCGCCTGTGGTTTCTCCACCGCCTCGAACCCGACAGCAGCGCCTATAACATGCCCGCCGCATTACGTTTGCGTGGCTTGCTCAACCTCGATGCCTTGCAGCAGAGCTTCGATCAACTGGTGGTGCGGCATTCAATTCTGCGCAGCACCTTCCACGAAGCCGAGGGCAAGGCTCATCAGATCATCCACGAGCAACTGCCACTGACGCTGGCGCGGATCGATCTTTGCGCTGAGCAGGCCAGCGTGCGCCAGTCACGCCTGCAACAGCTGATCGACAGCGAAACCAATCGTCCTTTCGACTTGCAACAGGCCCCCCTGCGCTGCCTGCTGGTCAAGCTCAGCGACGATGAGCACGTGCTGATCCTGACCGCCCAACACATCGTCGCGGACGGCTGGTCCCTGGGGATCCTGGTAAGGGAACTGACTGCGTTCTACAGCGCCGCGCTGCAAGGCGTCGAGGCGCAACTGCCGGCCTTGCCGGTCCAATATGGCGACTATGCGGCGTGGCAACAGACGTGCATGAGCGACAGCGCCCTGGCACCGGAACTGACCTATTGGCGAGAACACCTGGCGGGGGAGCAACCGGTGCTGGAACTGCCGGTCGATCGTCCCCGCCAGAAGCACTCAAGCGGTCGAGGTGCCCGCCATTACCTCACCGTCGACCCGGCGTTGACTGACAGCTTGCGAGCGCTTGCCAAGGCGCGCGGGACGACATTGTTCACGGTACTTTTGAGCGCCTTCAACGTGCTGCTGTATCGCCTCAGCGGCCAGACCGACTTGCGTGTCGGCGTGCCTGTGGCCAACCGTACGCGCATGGAAACCGAAGGTCTGATCGGCTGCTTCATCAACACGTTGGTGATGCGCTGCGAGCTCAACGGCCGGCGCACCTTCAATGAGGTGCTGGAAGACGTCAACAACGCGCGGCGCAATGCCCTGGAACATCAACAACTGCCGTTCGAGCGGCTGGTCCAGGCCCTCGAGCCCGAACGCCATCTGTCCCACTCGCCCTTGTTCCAGGTGATGTTCAATCTGCTCGATGATCACGCGCCGCGTCGCCTGCAGTTGCCAGGGCTGGAAATCGAGGAGATCGAGCGCGAGCAGATGACCGCGCCATTGGACCTGGTGCTCAACGTGTCGGAGCGCAGCGACCGGCTCGAGGTGTGCTTCACCTACAACGCCGATCTGTTCGAACAAGACAGCATCGTCAACCATGGACAGGCCTACGCCAGCCTGTTGCAGGGCCTGGCAACGGCTCCCGATAGCCTCATCGCTCATCTGCCGATACGTGATGCCAAAGCCGAGCAGCATCTGTTGGCGCAGTGCCAGGCTTCATTGGCCCTTTCGCCGCTGCCCGAGCTGGTGCACCTGCGACTGGCGGCGCAAGCGGCGAAAACCCCGGACAGTCTGGCGCTGATCCACGATGACCTGGCCTGGAGCTACGCCGAACTGCAACGCCGGGTCGACCGTGTGGCCCAGCATCTGCTGGCGCTCGACCTGCCGGCGGAAGCGCGCATCGGACTGTGCCTGCCTCGGGGCCTGGACATCGTCGCGGCCGTGTTCGGCGTGTTGAAAGCAGGGCTTGCCTTCGTGCCGCTGGACCCCCAATTTCCAGCGGAACGCCTGGCTCACATGATCGACGATGCCGACATTCGCCTGGTACTGGTCGACGCATCCACAGCGCCGATAGTCGAGTCTTATCAACGGCCGATCCTCGACGTCTGTGCACTCGCGCCAATGCCCGGGCTTCAACCCGCCGTGGCGGAGCGCGCCGTGCACCGAGAACAACTGGCGTATGTCATCTACACCTCCGGCTCCACGGGCAAACCCAAGGGCGTGGCGGTCACTCACCGCTCGCTCGCCGGATATACCGAAGTCGCGCGCATCTATTACGGCGTCAGTGCCGAGGACCGGGTGTTGCAGTTCTCCACGTTCAACTTCGATGGCTTCGTCGATCAGCTGTTTCCTCCGCTGATGTGCGGCGCCAGCCTGGTCGTACGCGGCCCCGAGCTTTGGGACACTCGCGAATTTCTGACCCGGTTGTATCGCCATGGCATTACCGTCGCGGCCTGCCTGACCACCGCCTATTGGTACCAGCTCGCCCAGGATTTCGCCCTGGTCCCGGCCGACGCCTACGGTGCCTTGCGCCTGGTCAGCGTCGGTGGCGAAGCCATGCCGCCCGAAGGACTCAATGCCTGGCGCAAGGCCGGACTGAGTCATGTCCGGCTGCTGAATATCTACGGTCCCACGGAAATCACCGTGGTATCGAGTATCCAGGATTGCACCCTGCTGCTGGACGATGAACAGCTGCCGCTGCAAATGCCCATCGGCGAACCCTTGCGCGGCCGCGCCTATTACCTGCTAGACCGCGACGACAACCTGGCGCCTGTTGGTGTGCCCGGGGAGCTGTGTATTGGCGGCTCGTTGTTGTCTCGCGGCTATCACGACGTTCCAGGCCTGACCGCCGAACGTTTCTGCCCCGACCCGTTCGGCCCGCCAGGCAGCCGTCTGTACCGCACCGGTGATCGGGTCCGGCGCCTGCCCAACGGCACCTACGAATACCTCGGGCGCATCGACCAGCAGGTCAAGCTGCGAGGCTTCCGGATCGAATTGGGCGAGATCGAATCACGCTTGCAGAACCATCCGCAGGTTCGCCAGGCCGTGGTGATCGTGCGTGAGGACCGGCCCGGCGACCGTCGCCTGGTGGCCTATGTGGTTTACCAGGCGCAACCTTTGGCGATCACGGCCCTGCGCGAACACATCGCCCAGCATTTGCCTGCCTACATGGTGCCGTCCGCCTTTGTCACCCTGGAACAGATACCGCTGACGCCCGGCGGAAAACTCAACAGGGCAGCACTGCCGGCCCCCGATTATTCGCTGCAGACGACTCAAGTGCGTGCGCCGCAAACCCCGCAGGAGCAGCAGTTGCTGGCGCTCTGGCAAGACGTGCTCGGGGTGGAATCCATCGACCTGCACGACAACTTTTTCGCCCTGGGCGGGCACTCGTTGCTGGCGGCTCAATTGGTCACCCGCATTCGCCTGGCGCTGAACATCGAACTGCCCCTGCGGGTACTGTTCGAAGCGCCGACCATCGCGCAACTGGCCTCTGAGCTGTCCAAGGCAGAGGCCAGCAGCGAACGTCCCATCGAGCCCGCGCCTGTCCCGTCCCATGGCCGCAGGCTGCTGTCCCACGCCCAGCAAGGAATGTGGCTGGTACAAGCCATGCAACCGGAAAGCGCGGCGTATCACATTCCCAGCGCAGCGCGCTTGCGCGGCCACTTGGACATCGACGCGTTGCACCTGGCGTTCAAGGGATTGGTGCAGCGCCATGAAGCATTGCGTAGCAGCTTCCACGAACAGGACGCGGAGCTCTTCGTTCAGGTGCAGCCGCAGGTCGATCTGCCGATGCCCCTGCATGACCTCAGCGCCCTGCCCGCCGACGCCTGCGAAGACACGGCCCGGCGGTTGTTGATTGAGCTGGCGATACGCCCTATCGATCTGCGCCAGGCGCCGTTGCTGCGCTTGCACCTGATCAAACTGCGGGACGATGAACACCTGTTGTTGCTGGTGCTACACCACATCGTTTCAGATGGCTGGTCGATGGGCCTGTTAGTCAGCGAATTGACTCACCTTTATCGCGCCGCCCTGAGCGGTGAAAACCCGGCGCTGGCGCCATTGCCCATCCAGTACTCTGACTACGCTGCCTGGCAGCAGCGATACCTGGACGCGCCGATGCTTGAGCGTCAGCTGGGTTATTGGAAGCAGGCGCTTGGCGAACCCCAGCCGCCGCTGGACCTGCTCAGCGACAGACCGCGCCCGGCGGCCTTGAGCGGGCAAGGTGCGCGCTGGTCGTTCCAGATTGGCGAACACACCGCAGACGCCCTTAAACGGCTTTGCCTGAGCAACGGGGCCACCCTGTTCATGGGATTGCTGGGCGCCTTGCAGGTGTGCCTGTATGCCCAAAGCGGTCGCCAGCATCCGGTGATCGGCACCGACGTGGCCAACCGCAATCGCGCGGAAACCGAAGGGCTTATCGGTTTTTTCATCAATCAATTGGCCCTTCGCGGCGACCTGACCGGCAACCCGACGTTCAGCCAGTTGATCCAGCGTCTGCGCCCGCAGGTACTGGACGCTTTCAAACATCAGGAGCTGCCGTTCAACAAGTTGGTTGAAGCGCTCAACCCGCCGCGCAGTCTCGCCTATAACCCGCTGTTCCAGGTCAAGCTGGTGTTGCAGAACCAACCGGCCAGCGTGCTGCAGATGCCGGGGCTGGACGTGCTGCCCGAGCGCATCGAGCACGGCCAGTCACAGCTGGACCTGCACCTCACCGTGGAGGAGGACCGGGGCACCCTGGCCTGCACCCTCAAATACAGCACCGACCTGTTCGACGCGACAACGGCCGAGGCGTTCGCCAACGCCTTCAGCACACTGCTGGAACAGGTCGCCACTTACCCCGAGCGACTCATCGACGAGCTCGCCCAGGACTTGAAACGGCAAACCCATGAACAACGCATGAAGCACCTGAACGCACGCAACGAGCAGAGCCTGGCGCGGTTGGGCAGCACACGTCGGCGTACTCGATTCACTACTGACTCTATGGAGGGATAAGACATGAATGGTCCCGCGACACCTACCCTGGGCGGCATGCGCCGCAAGCCGATTCGCCTGGATGAAGAAAACCTAGTGACGTTCAAGCCGCTCAATGACGGCCAGAACTACACGCTGCTGTGTGAGCCCGCCAGCCCCGGCGTCAGCCTGATCGCCTGGGCGCAGCGGCAACGGGAACTGATCGAACGCAAACTGCTGGAACACGGTGCTTTGCTGTTTCGTCATTTCCAGGTCGACACTGCCACGGCTTTCGACCAATGCATCAGCTCATTGTCAGGGGGAGCGCTGGAGTACAAGTTCAGGGCCTCGCCGAGGACGCAGGTCGATCCGGGCCTGAACATCTACACGTCCACCGATTACCCACAGGACCAGCGCATTTTCCCTCACAACGAACACTCCTACTCGCCGGTTTTCCCGCTGAAGATTTTCCTGTGGTGCGACGTCGCCCCGCAATCGCGGGGTGAAACGCCGATCGGCGATACCCGCGCCATCACCCGCGGCATCGACCCACAGGTCCGTGAACGCTTCGCCCGTCTGGGCATCATGTACGTGCGCAACTACGGAGACGGCTTCGGCCTGCCTTGGCAAACCGTGTTCCAGACCGAGGACCGGGCGCAGGTCGACGCCTACTGCGCCAGTGTCGGCATACAGACGGAGTGGAAAGAGAACAATCGCCTGCGCACCCGCCAGGTCGGCCCAGCGCTGGTCCGGCACCCGCGCACCGACGAGATCCTCTGGTTCAACCACGCGACATTCTTCCACGTCAGCACCTTGCCGGCCAGCGTGGGCGATGCCCTGCAGGCCGATTTCGCCGACGACGACCTGCCGCAGAACACCTTTTATGGCGACGGCAGCCCCATCGAGCCCGAGGTGCTTGAGCACCTGCGCGCGGTGTACCTGCAAAACATGATCGAGTTCAGTTGGCAGCACGGCGACGTGTTGCTGCTCGACAACATGCTATCGGTGCACGCGCGCAACGAATACAGCGGTCCCAGGCGCATTCTGGTGTCCATGGCAGAAGCACTGAACAGTACGGACGTTGCGCTCAAGCCCTGAGCCGCTCGACCGTCCAACGCCGCTGACTCGCCCCTATTTTCAAGGCCTCATTCTATGTCCAGTAACGCCTTAGAGGGTTTTCGCCCCGCTCTGCAACAAAACCTGTATTGGTCGCGCGCCACGGATCGCAGCGCCCCGCTGTTCCTGACCCTGGCCTTGCCTGACGGTATCGACAGCGCACGCTTGCGTTCGGCCCTGGAGCACGTGCTGGAGCGCCACGAAATCCTGCGCACCCGCCTACTAGCCGCTCCCGGCATGGACCTGCCGGTGCAGGTGATCGCCGAACACATCGACATTGACTGGCGAGACATCACCACGGCCCCAGCCTCTATCGACGACTTGAAATCGGCACTGCGCGCGGTCCTGAGCCAGGAGACGCCACCTGCCCTGGCCGTCGCCCGGCTCCCCGCCACCCTGCTGGTCGCATTGCCTGCCGCCAACGTCGACGCTACCACTGTGGAGCGCCTGCTGTCGGAGTGGCAAGCGCTTTACCAAGGCAATGAGCTGCCGGACGACACCGTCCAGTTCGCTGACTTCGCCGAATGGCAGTTCGAGTACACCAGCGGCGGCGACAGCGACGCCGGTCGTGCCTTCTGGCAACGCCAACAAGCGCCGGACCTGATGGCGGTGCTGCATCCATTCCAGCGCGCATCGGCCGGTAATGAACGGCATATGGCCCAGGTCCAACAGACCCTGGACGCTGAATGCCAGGACCGACTCAACAGTGCCCTCGCCGGCCTCGATACCCCGGCGCAGCATCTGTTCGGCGCGTGCTGGGCGGTGCTGCTCAGACGTCATCTGGGCCAGCCCCAGGTGGTGCTCGGCTGGGAACATCCTGGCCGTAACAGTGCCACGACGACCGCCATGGGTCCCTATGCCAAGTCCTTGCCATTGCTGCTGACATTCGACGACAGCCAGTCCTTGGCCGGCCTGCTCGCTGCACTCCGCGCCTTGTTGACCGAGGCCGATACCTGGCAAGAAGCGTGGCCCGCTCAATCAGCGCCAACGCCGTTCGGTTTTCGCTTGCGCAAACCCGCGCCCTCGGCCTGGACCGTGCAGGCACTGGAAGGCGAAGAATGTGCGCATGCGTTGCTGCTGGAGGTCACTGAACGGGCGCAAGGATTCGAATTTCGCCTGCACTTCGACGCCTCGACACTGGACGTCGACGCCGCACGTCTGCTGCTCGATCAGTACCTGACCCTGTGCCTGCAAGCCAGCGCTGCCAGCTCGCAACCCTTGAGCGATGCCAACGGTATCAGTCGCGTTCACCAGGACTGGCTGGCGACCTTGAACCAGACCGCCACGCACCTGGCGACGCCGTCGTTGTTGCACCAGCTGTTCGAGCAACAGGTCGACCTGCAACCGGACGCCATCGCCATGACCCACGGTGATGCTCATCTGAGTTACCGGGCGCTGGAGCGCCAAGCCAACCAAGTGGCGCACCGACTGCGCCAGGCGGGGCTGACGGCCGGACAGCCGGTGGGGTTGTTCATCGAGCGTTGCAGCGAAGCCCTCGTCGGTATCCTGGGCATTCTCAAAGCGGGCGGCGCCTACTTGCCGCTGGACCCAACGTACCCGGCCGAACGCCTGAGCGACATGCTTGAGCAAGCCGCGGCCCCGCTGCTGCTGAGCCTGACACGTCTGCAAACGCGCTTGCCCGAGGGCAACTACGAAACGGTATGGCTCGACCAGCCGGGCAGCGACAGCACCTTCGACGTGCGTCCCGAGCCCATCAGCGATGCCGACACCCTGGCTTATCTGATTTTCACCTCAGGCTCCACCGGGCGCCCCAAAGGGGTCATGGTGACCCATCGCAATGCCGTGCATTCGACTTCGGCGCGCCAGTTGGCCTATGAAGAGCCGTTGACGTCATTCCTGCTCGTGTCTGGGCTGGCGTTCGACAGTTCGGTCGCCGGTCTCTTCTGGACCCTGGGCCGTGGAGGGCGACTGTGCCTGCCCCAGGACGACCAGGTTCAGGATGCGTTGGCACTGGGCCGCTTGATCGCGGCCCAACGCATCAGTCATACCCTGATGTTGCCGTCGCTCTACGCCCAGGTACTGGAACAGGCCGCCGACCAACTGGGCAGCCTGCGCTGCGCCATCGTCGCCGGCGAAGCCTGCCCGGCTGCCCTCGCCCGACACCATCGCGAGCAATGCGCGCAAGCCCAGTTGTACAACGAGTACGGGCCGACCGAAGGCACCGTCTGGTGCAGCTACTACCGCGCCCGAGGCGACGAACACGGTGTGTTGCCGATCGGCAAGGCCATCGCGAATATGCAGGTGTTCGTGCTCGACGAGCAGCGGCGTCCGGTGGCCGCTGGCGTGGCGGGTGAAATCTACCTCAGCGGCGCTGGCATCACCCAGGGTTATCTCGGACGACCGGACCTGACCGCCGAGCGCTTCTTGAGCAACCCGCTCGATCCCCAGGGCAGCCAGTGGTACCGCAGCGGCGATATCGGCAGGGTCAATCCCCAGGGTGACATCGAGTTCCTCGGACGTATCGACGACCAAGTGAAGATTCGCGGTTTCCGGATCGAGCTGGGGGAAATCGAAGCCCGCCTGCTGAGCCATCCAGGCATACGGGAGGCCGTCGTGATCGCCCGCCAGAACGAAGTCGGCGATACCGAACTCATCGCCTATCTGGTGGCGCGCGAGGCATGCCCCGGCGCTACCGCGTTGCGCGACTACCTGGGCACGCAATTGCCTGACTACATGTTGCCAAACGCCTATGTGATGCTGTCGGCATTCCCCTTGACCCCAAACGGCAAGCTGGATCGCAAGGCGTTACCGGCCCCCGCCCGTGATCGCCAGGTCAGCTACCGGGCACCGCGCAACGAACGCGAGCAATTGCTGGCAGCGCTGTGGTCCCAGGTGCTGGGGGTGGAGCGTGTCGGCCTGGATGATAACTTCTTCGAACTGGGTGGCCACTCGCTGACCGCGACCCGACTGGTGTCACGGCTGCGCAGCAGCCTCGGGCTGGAAGTGCCGGTACGTGCGCTGTTCCAACACCCGACGCTGGGCGAATTCATTGACCAGGCGCTGCCAAAGGCCGATGCCTCGACGTTACCGCCCATCACGGCCCAACACCGCCAGCCTTCAACGGCAATGTCCTACGCCCAGGAACGGCTCTGGTTATTCGATCGCCTGCACCCGGGAAGTACCACGTACAACGTGCCTGAATCGGCGCGCCTGCATGGCGACCTGGACGTGCTGGCGCTGGAGCGCAGTTTTGCGCTGTTGCTGCAACGCCATGAGGCCCTGCGCACGACCTTCACGCTGGAAAACAATCAACCGGTGCAGCGCATCAGTGCCGCGCAGGGTTTCACGCTGACTTTGATCGACCTCAGCCATCTGGACGAAGGTGATCGGCATCAGCACCTGCACACCGAACTCAGGGCCCAGGCCGCCCATCCGTTCGATCTGGCACGGGGCCCCTTGATCCGTGCGGGCCTGGTGCGGCTTTCTCCACGAGAGCATGTGCTTTGGCTGACCTTGCACCACATCGTCTTCGATGGCTGGTCGATGCGCGTGTTCATTCGTGAGTTGACCCAGCTCTACACGGCGTTGAGCAAAGGGGAACCCTCGCCCCTCGTCGGGCAAACCCTGCAGTACGCGGATTTCGCCCAGTGGCAACGCCGTGAACTGAATCACGACGCGCTCAAGCCGCAACTGGATTTCTGGCTGCAACACCTGGGCACCGACCGCACGCTGCTGCAACTGCCTTGTATGTTGCCGCGGCCGGCGCTGCCCAGCCATCGGGGCGCTGAGCACACCTTCGAACTGGGCCTGGAGACCACGCAAGCGCTGCACACCTACAGCCGGGAACAAGGCGCGACCCTGTTCATGACGTTGCTGGCCGTGTTCAACGTGCTGCTGGCCGGCCATAGCGCACAGCGGGCCATACGTATCGGCATCCCGATTGCCAATCGTCATCGCCAGGAGCTGGAGGGCTTGGTAGGTTTCTTCGTCAACACCCTGGCCTTGCGCACAGACCTGGCCGGCAACCCGGGATTCGACACGGTACTCAAACAGGTCCGGGACAACCTGCTGACGGCTCACGCCAACCAGGACCTGCCGTTCGAGCAACTGCTGCAAGCACTGCCCAGCGCGCAGCAGCACAGTACGCCGTTGATCCAGGTCATGTTCGACCTGCATCGCGAGCGCATCCTGACCTCGTCCGAGTTTGGCGATTTGAGGATCGAGCCGATCAAGGAGGACAATGGCAAGCGCAGTACCCTGTTTGACCTGATGCTCGACATCAGCGAGCGCGAGCACGGGCTGATCGCGACGTTCACTTACAGCACCGATCTGTTCGAACACGACAGCATCGTCGCGTTGAGCGAAGATTTCCGCGCCTTGCTCGATACCGTCCTGGGCCAGGCGGCGCCGTCGTTCGAAACGCTGTTGGAGCAGCTCAAGCCGATGAAACGGCCACCGGTCGAGCCTGCGGCGGACGCGCGAACGCAAGTGTTCAATGCCTTGCAGGCGGAGCTTGAACTCAGCGTTCTCGACGAGCAGGCGAATTTCTTCGAAGTCGGCGGCAGTTCGCTCAAGGCGGTGCTGCTGTGTACCCGGCTACAGGAAATGTGGGGCACGAAAATCCCCGCGCACCTGGTCTTCCTGAACCCGACGCTGGATGACTTGGCCAATGTCCTGAGCCGTTACGCCAAGACGATGGTCGACTGAATGACAGGCCCCGGGGTGTCCCCCGGGGCCTGTGGCCAGCTACTCAAGCCTTGAACAAGCGCCCCAACCCGCGTAGCCACGATCCTCGCCAGCACAATAGCAGCGTCACGACCATGCCGCAGGGCACCAGCGCCAGCAACCAGAAGACCATGCCCATGGCGACACCCAAGGCAACCTGGCTCAACAACAACCCCAAGGTCAACGCCAGTAGCGCGGTCCAGCGCAACGCTCGGGGTCCGGGAAACGGTTCGCCCGCCATGACCTTGCGCCAATGGACGAGCTGACTCAGCGCCAGCGTGCTGAGCCCCACACCCTGAAGCATCAGCACCAACAGGCTCGACATCCCATCAGCCATTCTTCACCCCTCCGAGCGCAACCACTGCGCCAGCGCGATTGCGCAAACGCCAGCCTACACTGGCTGCCAGCAGCGCAACCGCCAGCAGCGCCAGGTCCACCCCGGCGACTGCCGTGAAGCCTTGCCTGATGGCGTGCCAGGGATGATCGCCGGTGCTCCAGGCATTCGAGATCACCGCCAGCACGGCCAACGCGCTGATCGCCAGACACTGCGTAGCCCATGGCGCGCGCCGTTGCGGTGAGCGCCAGATAACCTGCGCGGCATGGGCGGTCGCCAGCAGCCAGGCCCCATAAAACACCCGGATTTCCCAATCGGCTCTACCGCCCAACTCCACCGGCAGCCAGCGATTGGCGACGAGCATGGCCAAGGTGGCCAGCGGCATCCCAGTGATCAATGCGCTGGTAAACAGCGTCATCGGCGCAACGCTCAACGGCCCATTCGCGTTTTGCAGGCGGCGCTTCTCCAGCCAATACAACAAACCGCTGCCCAGCATCACGCAACCACTCAAACCGGCGAGAAAATACAAGGCGCGCAACCACGGCTGCTGAAAGTGCGTGACGTGCAGACCCGCCAGGAACTTGAACGTCCCGGCGGCGACAGGCAACTTGGATTCGTACAACAGGCTGGCGTTGGCACCGTCGAAATACAGCGTCTGCTCATCCTCGCTCAGACGGTCACCGGCAGAGCGACTGATCTCAACGTAAGCATTGGCGTCCCCCGGATGCCAGACCCTGACGAACGTTGGCTCGCCGTTACCCCAGCGCAACCGGGCTTGCGCCATCATCTGATCGAGTGACGCCAGAACCCCCGGTTTGCCTGAGGCTTCCCGACGATACGCCGAGTTGGCTTCGGCCCCAAACTGGTCGGCCTGCTCTTGATAGACCGCCAGCACGCTAGCGGGCAGGTACAGCGGGAACAGGATCAGAACGCCGGTCAGCATGATGACGAAATGAAACGGCAGCGCGAAAACCCCCGTGAGGTTATGCAAATCCAACAGGCGCCTGGGCGATTTGTCGACGCGAAAAGTGAACAGATCCTGGAACAGGCGGGCGTGGATGCAAACGCCGACGATCAATGCGATCAAGCCCAACATGGCCGCCAGACCGAGCAAGCGTGTACCGGCGCTCCAGGTGGTGATATTCAAGGTGTAATGCAGTCGATAGAAAAAATCGCCGCCGCGACTGCCGGCCTCAGGCAAGACTTGATCCCCCGTCGGTGCGAGAAATCGACTGTAGCCATTTCCCTCAAGGGTCCAGGCTTGAAAGCGCAACAAGGGTCGACGGGCATCGGGCATTTCGACGTACCACTGCATCAGCGGTTTGCCTTCGCTCAGGCTAGCGACGTGTGGCACCACACGCCGATCCAGGGATATCGGCGCATCGACAGGCGCCAGACGGGTTTGCGGCAACATCCAACTGTCCAGTTCACGGTCGTACACCGCCAGGCTGCCCATGAAAAAAGCAATCAGCAGCAGTCCGGAAAACCCGACGCCGACGAACCGGTGCAACCAGAGCATGGACTGACGAACACTGTCGAACATCAGGTGCCTCCCGACAGATACTGAACCGTCCCCAGCGCCAGTATCGACACGCCAGCCAGCAGCACGCCATGGCGCCTTGCGCGCCGGGCGCAGAATAACCAGAGCACCAACAACGGGTAGATCACAAACCCGGCGATCGTGCTGGCGAGCACCGCTTCACTTCGCTGCTGGCCCAGCTGCATCAGGCCCAGTCCCACCAGGGTCGTCAGCGCCCAGACGAACAGATAGCTAATCGACAACGCCAGCACCAGCCACACCGTTCGCTGTCGATCCAGCGACTCTTTATCCCGTTTTACCGTTCGACGCGTCACCCTACCCTCCCTGCATATCGCTACAGCTGCCCGATAACGACAAAAGCCCGCCATACCGAAGTATGCCGGGCTCGTTCGTGACTGTCCCGATCAGAACTTGGCGCGCAAGGTCATGGACACTGCACGAGGATCACCAAAGATGTTCCCGTCCTGGAAGGTGTTGATGCGCTGGAAATACTTCTTGTCGGTCAGGTTGGTACCGAGCAGGTCTGCCGACAGATTCGGTGTGATCTGGTAACCGATACCGGCATCGTACAAGGCGTACCCGCCCTGGCGCAGCTTGGTGCCATCCATGCCGATCGAAGGCACGTCCAGCTTGTTGAACGTTTCGCTGACGACACTGACGCCGCCCTGCAAGCTCCACTTTTCCAACTCGCCAGGCAACTTGTAGAGCGTCCAGACGCGCAACATATTTTTCGGCAGGTAAGTCTGCAACTGCTCGTTAGGGCTGTCATAGCGCTTGTAGGTGTGGGTGAAGTTGGCGCTCAGGAACCAGTCCGGAGTCACCTGCCCACTCAATTCAGCTTCGAAACCCCGTGTCCGGGCCTTGCCGCTGGCGACCGATGCCCGGGAGTTCGGGTCGTTCATATCCGGAATCGCGCGGTTCTCTTCTTCGATCTGGAACGCCGCCAGCGATGCGTTCAAGGCACCGTCGAGGTATTCGCCCTTGATGCCCACTTCGTACTGCTTACCTTCAAGGGGCTTGATGATGCCATTGTTGATGTCCAGGTTGCTGACAGGCTGCGGCTGGAACACCCCGGCGTAGTTGCCGTACAAGGAGTAGGTGTCGTTGAGCTGGTAGATCAGGCCATAGAACGGCGTGAATTTCTGCGAAACGCCATCGCTGACTTTTTCCGAAGGTGAACCTGCCGTGGGTTGATGCTGGCTGCGATGCATATCAAGCCAGGTCACCCGTCCGCCGAGTACCAGCGTCAAAGGGTCCGAGAGACTCAGGCGCACGTTGCCATAGATCGCTTTGGAGCGGGTGTTGGCCACGCTGGTCGGCAGTTTGTCCGAATCTGGGAAGGCCGGATAAGGGAAGTCCGTCTGTGGATCGTTGAGGTCGACGTCGCCAATGAAATCGGAGAAATAGCCCCCGTTCGACGCAAACTCCGAGCGCGAATAGTTGGCTCCCACCAGCACTTTGTGCTCACGGCCAAGGAAGTTGAAGGGCCCGTCGACGTAGACGTCCGCCTCGTCCTGCTTCTCCCGATAATCGAACATGATCGAGTTCATCGACACCAGGTCGTCCGCCGGATCGATCCCGCCACCGTTGCGGGCATAGGCCTGGGTCAGGTCGTAGTTGTTGTCGGCGTGACGCAAGGCCAGCTTGGTGGTCCAGCCGTCACCCAAATCGTGCTCGACTTCAGTGAAGACCGCAGTGCTCCAGAAGTAGTCGCGGTTCCAGTCGGCGCCGTAGAAATTCTTGCGCGAGGCGTCCGGCAGCGACATGGCTGGCTGGCCGGCCGCATTGGTGTAGCGATAAGCTGGCAGCGAACGCTGGGCGCCTCGGATGTCGGTATTCTGGTTGCTCGCACCGATGGTCCAGACGGTATCGGGCGTGAGGTCAATGTCGACGACGCCATAGATCTGGTTCGATTCGCGCTTACCGCCACCGTCGTAGTAGAAACCTTGATCGTGCTCGCTGAGCACCAGGCGTCCACGCACGTTGCCGCTGTCGGTCAACGGACCGGTGACGTCGATCATGCCCCGATAGTTGTCCCAGGAACCGGCACTGATTTCGGCCGATACCGCCGCCTCGCTCAACGGGCGTTTGCGGACCAGGTTGATACTGCCGCCGGGGCCGCCAGCGCCCGTCAGGCTGCCGGACGGTCCCTTGAGCACTTCGACGCGGTCATACATCGTCAAGTCCGGAGACAGGAAGATCCGGTTATCCATGGTGGTCGGCGTGCCGTCAAGCTGCAACGAGGTGATCTCGAAACCACGGGAAAAGAAACTCAAGCGGCTGGCGTCGATACGCTGGACGGTGACACCGCCGACCTTACCCAGGGCATCTTCAAGGGTATACAGATTCTGCTTCTGGATACGTTCCTGGCCGATCACGTTGATGGTCTGCGGCACTTCGCGAAGACGCAACGGCACCTTGGTCCCCACCGACACGGTCGGCGCTTCGGTCTGCATGCCCACGATCGACTGCGCGGGCAGCGTCATGGTGCTTGGTGGCTCGGTTGGCGCCTGATTGACGTCGTCCTCTTGCGCCCATGCCGACGTGGTGAGCAACATCCCCCCGCTCACCATCGGCACCAGTAGCAGATTCCCCATCTTGGCCGTTGACCGGCCCTTAGCCCGTTGTTGCATGCCGCTCGCTCCTATGCGTGGCCCCGCAGGGCCATCATTTTTTTTGATTGTTGTAGTGCAGAACTACTGCTCGCCAAGAAACCCTGCAGAAAAACCGTTTCAGACAGGGAGGCAATGCCCCTGCGCTGAATGCTGTTCGACATCCGCCCCTGCATGATCGAACGGATACAGCTGGCCGCCGTCGCATTTGAGGACTCGATCGGCGATGGAAAAATAACGATCGTCATGACTGATCGCGATGATGGTTTTCCCCTGGGCCTTCAGTTCAGGCAGCAGCTGCTGATAGAAAAAACCACGGAAGCCGGGGTCCTGATCAGCGGCCCACTCATCGAGCAGCAGGATCGGCCGTTCCTCCACCAACGCCACCAGCAACGCCAACCGCTTGCGCTGCCCTTGGGACAGGCGAGTGGTGGAGAGGCCACCGTGTTCGTCGATCGTGACCTTGCGCTCCATGCGCAGACGCTCAAGCCACGCCTGGGCCAAGTCCATGTCGAAGTCACCGCTAGGACCGACCAGACGCTCGAACAGATAGAAGCTGGAAAACACCGTGGAGAAATGCGCCCGGTACCAGTCCCGCAACGGCGGGGTGATTTCCACGCCCTGCAGGCGCAAGGTCCCGGCGCTGGGCTCATACAGCCCGGTCAGCAACTTGGCCAGGGTCGACTTGCCGCTGCCGTTGCCGCCGACGATGAACAGGATTTCACCCTTCGCCACACTCAGGTCCACCGGCCCCAGGCGGAAACCATAGTCGTCGGCGGCATGGGGATAGTCATAGCCCAGCCCCTGCAATTCGAGCATGGGCTGGCGGGCATCCGCCTGACCGGTCTGCGCCGTGAATTCGGTACGGTAATCGGCAAAGGCCAGGGTCTCGATCTTGGCCAGCGAGACATTGCCCGCCACCAGGGTCGGCAGGCTGCCGATCAAGTCATTCAGGGGCATGCGCAAGAACATCAGCACCAGGACGAACGCGGCGATAACGCCATTGCCCAGGCCCAACCAGGCACCGGCAGCGAACAAGCCACCCGCCAGTGCAAGGATCAGGGCCACCGTCCAGTTCAGGCTCAAGGTCCAGTAACGATCGGCGTGCACTTCGTTGCGCCGCGCATACTCCGCGGCAGGCTGCAGATCCAGCGAATAGAAACGCTCCTTGCGCCGGGCATTGAGCGCCAGTTCGAAGCGTCCCTCGATCGCGCCCTGATAGGCCGCGTACAAGCGGTCGTCAGTTTCCCGTACACGCTTCATCAGCTGGCGCATCTTGTTGAACCAACCGTGGGCCAACCAGGTTCCCAAGCTCAGGCCGACGACACATATCAGCAGCAGCTGCCAGGACAACCAAGCCATGTACAGGCAACCACCCAGCATCAACACGGTGTTGTAAAACACGAACGGCAAGCGATTGAAAGCCTGACCGATGCTGACGATGTCCTTGCTCAAGGTCGCATACAGGCTGGCTTCGCCGATTTTTTCCAGCTGTTCGATGGAGGTGTCCAGCAAGCGCTTGACCATCTGCAAGCGCAATTCGTACACCACGCGGTGACCCAGCGCGGTCAACAAGGCCTGGGAACCGAAACCGCAGGCAAACAGCAGCACCAACAAGCCAACGAACCTCGCCGCCAGCAGCGTGTTCATGGTGACGGCGCCGGCGATCAGGCGATTGATCTCATTGAGCAATCCAATGCCGGCAGCGGCGCTGACCAGGCTGGCCAACAGGCCCAGGCTCAGCAACGCTCGGTGACGCTTGAGAAGAGATAAAAACAGGGTCATGCAAATTCCTCGGAGGCTGCATACGCGTACGGCGGATCGACTGGTTTATTCGAAGGCCAGCAACAGGTTTTCGATAGCGGTCAGTTCATCAACCTCGGGGGTAGCGCAGGCTTGCTCGATCAACGCGGCCATGTCACTGAGCACCGGGTGAGCGAACAACTTCGCCAATGCAACCTCACAGCCAAACTGGTGCCTGATCCGTGCCTGGATCCTGACCAGTTGCAGCGATTGCGCGCCCAACCGGAACAGATCGGCATCGGATGTGATGGGCCAGACGCCGAGCACTTCTTTCCAGATCTCGGCAAGGCTTGTCTGCCACTCTCCTACAGGCTCCTCGCCCGCTGCCCCGGCATTCCACAGCGGCTCCGGCAGCGCCTTGCGATCGATCTTGCCGTTGGCATTGAGTGGCAGTTTCGTCAACACGACAAAGGCCCCGGGGATCATGTAGGCCGGCAGCCGTTCACGCAGTCGCTGGGTCACGGCAGCGCTGTCCACCTCGATGATTTCACCGCACAGATACGCCACCAGGACGTCCTGATTACCTGGGCCGCGTCGCATCACCACGACCGCCTGGGCCACGCCTGGCAACGCGGCCAAGGCTGCCTCGATCTCGCCTGGCTCGATGCGAAAGCCGCGCAGCTTGATCTGGAAATCGCTGCGCCCCAGGAACTCCAACCCACCGTCGGCGCGATAACGCGCACGATCGCCCGTCCTGTACAAGCGACTGCCCGCCTGGACGCCCGGTGCATGAGGCTGTACGAAGGGGTTGGGAACGAATGACGCGGCGGTCAATTCAGGCCGATCGGCATAACCTCGGGCGACACCGCTGCCACCGATGTACAGATCACCGGCAACGCCGACCGGCTGGGGCTCAAGAAACTCGTCCAGGACATACAGGCGATTGTTGGCCAACGGCTGGCCGATGGGGATGACGGCACTGTCGACCCGCTCCACCCCGTGCACCGCCGACCACACCGTGGTTTCCGTGGGACCGTAGACATTCAGCAACTTGACCTGGCGTGCCAACAGCCGTTCAGCCAGTTCCGCCCCCAAGGCTTCGCCACCGCAGAGCACCCGCAGGCCTTTCCAGGCGGCTGAAGGGTGATCGACCAGCATTTGCCACGTGGCAGGTGTCGCCTGCATGACAGTGATGGCGTGGCGCTCGAGCAAGTCGATCAATGCCGGTGGGTCCAGGGCGGCCTCACGGCTGGCCAGGACCACGGTCGCGCCCTGGATCAACGGCAAAAACAGTTCCAGCCCAGCGATATCGAAGCCCAGGGTGGTCACCGCCAGGAGCCGATCAGTGCTGCTCAGTTGCACATGTTCCTGGATGCCCAGCAGGAAATTCACAAACGCCTGGCATTCAATGTCGACGCCTTTGGGGCGCCCTGTGGAGCCGGAGGTATAAAGGGTGTACGCCAATTGACGCGGATGAGTGACCCGCTCCAGGTTGGTATCGGGCAGTGCTGGCAATGCAGCGTCCAGCGTTTCCAGGGTGACCACGCAGGCGGCGGAACCGACGACGTCCCGCAGGGCCTCGCGCGTCAACACCAGGCCCGGTCGGGCCTGTTCGATGATATCGGCATTGCGTGCCGCCGGTTGCCCAGGGTCGATTGGCAGGTAGGCACCGCCGCTTTTCTGGATGGCAAGCAGCGTCACAAGCAAATCAGCGTCACGGTCAAGGCAAACGCCTACCCGTTGATCCGCTACCACACCGGCCGCTCTCAACCAATGGGCCAGTCGATTGGCGCGGGCGTTGAGCGCTGCGTAGCTCAACGGTTGCTCCCCGCTGATCAAGGCGCAGCGATCAGGACCGGCATCGACCTGACGCTCGAACAGGTCCGGCACGCCTTGATTCGGTACCAGCGTTCGATCGGTCCGGTTCCAGGCTTCCAATTGTTGCAAGCGCTGGGCGTCATCAAGCATCGGCAATTGCCAGACCGGCACGTCCGGTTGAGTCATGAGCCCATCCAGCAACTGGCGATAACACCCGGCGAGACGCTCGGCGGTGACAGGCGAGAACAGGTCCAGGTTGTATTCCAGTTCGCAGTACACACCGTCGGGGCGAACCGCTACGTCCAGGGTGAGATCGAATTTGGCGCTGTCTTGCGTCGGCAACACACGTTCGACCTCAAGCCCGGGCAAGGCCAGGTTGACTGCCGAGCCCGTGCTCAAGTTGAACATCGCCTGGAACACCGGTGAGCGACTGACGTCACGCTCGATTTCGAGGTGATCGAGCAGCAACTCGAATGGCGGTTCGGCGTGCTGCAGGGCAGACAGCGACTCACTGCGCAAACGCTGGCAAAGTGCACGACCCGTCAGTTGCGGATCCAACTGAACACGATAAACCAGCGTGTTCACGAAAAAGCCCAGCATCTGCTCCAGCTCTTCGCGGCTGCGCCCGCCGTGGGGGACGCCCACGGCAAAAGCCTGTTGGCCGCTAAAGCGCGCCAACAGCAACTGCCAGGCCGCCAGAAGGATGACAAAAGGAGTCGACGCACAATCGCGACAGAACGCCTGGATCCGAGCGGATTGGACGGGGTCCAGGGTGAACCGCAGCCGCTGGCCACGCTGGCTTTGCTGGGCGGGACGCGGAAAATCGGTGGGCAATTCCAGCACCGGTACCGACGCGCCCAGGTAGTTTTTCCAGTACTCGAGATCAGCCTGCACGGCGTCAGTGTCGAGGCGTTGTCGCTGCCAGATCGCGTAGTCCACGTATTGCACGGGCAATGGGGGCAACGTCGGGGTTTCACCTCGGACAGCCTGGGTGTAAGCCGAGGCCAGATCGCCCACGAGAATCGGATTGGACCACGCGTCGGACACGATGTGATGCATTTTCAACAGCAGCGCATGGCTGGAGACGTCGTAGCGAATCAGCTTGACCTCTAGCAGCGGCGCCTGGGACAGGACAAACGCCGACTGATCCTCAAGCGCCAGCAACGACGCCAGATGTTCATGCCGCGCGACACGATCGACGCCTGGCATCTCATGCTCTTGCATGATGAAGGCCACATCGTCGAGCAGCTCTTGTCGGGGCTCGCCATCGACTTCGATAAATCGGGTCCGCAATACGCCATGACGCTTGATCAGCGCCTCGAATGCCAAACGCAACGCTGGAACGTTCAACGCTCCCGTAAACAAAAAAGCGCGGGACAGGTTGTAAGCCGTGGCATTCGGTTCCAGACGTTGCAGGAACCAAAGGCGCTGCTGAGCGAAGGAAAGGACTTGCGGCCCAGCGCCGGATTGCCTTTGGAGACTGTCGGGCAGCTGTAATTCATCATCCTGGAGGAGCGCAAGCAATGCATCATCAAAGTCGTTCATCGGCGCTTCTACATCCCTATATGGTCCGACCTGTAACAAGGGGAATGAATATTAGGTGCCAATGATAATTAATGTCAATTGCAATGAATGACGTCACGCTCATTTGCAGTCTGGATCATTGATTCAGGGCCAGGCGCCCCGGGTCGAGCGGGGCTGGAGGATGGGGTTGAGGAGAAATTGCACGAACAAAAAAAAGGACCCGAACAGATTGTGTGAAAACTTAGCAAGGGACATCGTGTTCAAGCCGGAGAACATGAAGAAACTTGCCCGGTGCGGCGTGGCGATGCCATTAGAGAACGACAGGCTGCGCACACGGATCTGGAGCCGGGTTAAAAGCGGGCAATGAAACCTGTCGCCGATGAAGCAGGCACCCAGATCATCGGCGACATCTTCCGCGCCTCATGTCAATTCAAAAGCCCGTGGCCAAATGCAGCAGGATCGAGGCGAGCCCCGCTGGCGGACCGTAGCCGATCAAAAGCGCTTCACACTGACCATTTTGAGTAAGCGCGTCTTTAACGAACCTAACAGACGATCACTTACGGGCCTCCAGGATCAGATTGAAGGGTGTTTCTGTCGCACGACGCAGGTGTTTGAACCCAGCCGCGTCGAATACCTCGCGTAACCTCGCCTCGCCTGCCTGGGCTCCCAAGCCCAGCCCCACTTCCTGGGACAGCGAGTTCGGTGTGCAGATGAAAGTGGAAGCAGCATAGAACAGCCGCCCGACAGGGGTGATGTTCTCGTCGAGCGTGTCCTTGGCATAGGGCTCGACCAGCAAAACCGTACCGTCCGCCTTCAGCGAGCGATAGGCATGTTGCGCGGCACCGACCGGATCCCCCATGTCATGCAGGCAATCGAAGTAGCAAATCAGATCGTAATCGTCCCCGGGAAAGTCTTTTGCGGTGCTTTGGGCAAAGCTGACGCGATCATCGACCCCACCCTCCTTGGCACGCTGCGTCGCGGTGGCGATGGATGGTGCGTGATAGTCGAACCCGACAAAGCGCGACGCCGGGAAGGCCTTCGCCATGACGATTGTCGAGGCGCCGTGCCCACAACCGATGTCTGCCACCCGCGCGCCAGCAACGAGCTTTTCCACAACCCCTTCCAGGGCCGGTAACCATTGCGACACCAGAAAGGATTTGTAGCCGGGCCGGAAGAAGCGCTCAGTACCGCTGAACATGCACGGATGGTGATCACCCCAGGGCAGTCCGCCATCACCGCGCATTGCAGCCAGCAGTTTGTCCTTGTCGTGAAACATGGACGCCACCACCATCACCCCGCCGGCTACGTACACCGGTGAATCCTCGATGGCCAATGCCAACGCCTGTTCCTCCGGTAACGTGAATTGTCCGTCGTGGTGTTCCATATAGCCTGAGGCCACGTGCGCACTGAGCCACTCTTGAACCAGCCGCGGATGACAGCCGGTTTTCGAGGCGAGTTGCTGCGGGGTAACCGGTCGGCTATCGGCCATGGCTTTGTACAACCCGAGTTCATCGCCAAGGATCACATTGGCGAGCATGGCGGCGGCGCCCATATCGGACACCAGCTTGCCCATGAACTCGTTAAGTTTTACCTCGTCCATTACATACCCTCCTGCAAGAAGGCCACCGTAGACACGGGTGTAGAGGACCTGAAAACTGTTGCGGTGGTCGGATGGATTAACACGGGGCGCGTTGCCGCGGGCTCGTGCGCAAATGCCGGGTGAACGCTAGATCTGCCCGCCTGGCTGTCCACACCAGAAGTAGGTGTGGAATGTTCAGTCTAGTGCTTGGCGAATGCTCAAGTTATCTGACGCGACGCTCGGCGGTAAGGTGTTGAAATGACGGCATCGTGAGCACGCAAGTGTTCCTAACATCCAAGCGAGCCTTGTCATGATTCGAGCAACGGGTTGCTCTCATTCGATAAGCTCGAAAACATCGCTTAAAGATGTGGTACGCCAGGTGGCATTTTTGGCAGTTCCTTTAGACTCGCACTGTTACGGTTAGCGGCTTACGAATGTTCACTGGGTCAGCGTGAGCGCGCCTGCTACCTGCATCAACCAACGACCTAGAAGATCGACACGGGATAGGAAACGATCAAGCGGTTCTCGTTAAAATTATTGGTATTTCCGTAATCCCGGCGCACCGTCGAATTGCGCCAACGCAGGTACAACGACTTGAAACTACCGCTCTGCACTGTGTACCCGAATTCCGTCTCACGACCGGCTTCCTCGCCATGCGTCACACCGCCTGCGTGGGCATGCGTGCCTTTGATGTAGCGATTCATCAAGGTCAGTCCAGGAGCTCCCAGCGCCGCAAAGTCGTAGTCATGCCGTAGTTGCCACGAGCGCTCGCCGGCATTGTCATAGCTCGACCCATAACTGTCGTTTGCGACAGTCGCACCGCTGGCACCCGCCACTCTCTGCCATGCGCTGTCGCCCGTCAGTCGTTGCAACCCTCGCTTCCAACGGGTTGCCCTCCCCTAGTAGTACCCCTATCGCACCTTGGTATCGCATGGAGCATGTATCCGAAACCAAGCCCGATACCATCGTGTAATCGTCCCGCTTTGAATGCTCTGTTCTGATTACTCCTGACTTAGATCCAGACCTAAGTGACAGGGACACTGGAAAAATGCCCATGCGTTCGAAGATCAGGAGACAGAGATGGGGGCCGGAAGAGCGTTGTATACCGTCAGGGTTCACACAAAAGGTTTTCGCGACGGGGGTTACTCTCGCAGTGATGACGGCTGCTTGAACATCAGGCACTCGCTACCGGGTTTCGATAGCAGCGGGACGAACTCGGAACAGCTTTTTGCAGCTAGTTGGTCTGCCTGTTTCGACGCGGCGCTGGGCCTGGCGGCACTGAAGCAGAAGGTGTCACTACCGGTTGACGTCTCTATCGATGCCGAGGTCGATCTTTGTCTCAGTGGAGAGGCGTACTTTCTATGCGCTCGGTTGACCGTCAGCTTGCCGGGACTGGATCGCGAGGTAGCGCACAAACTGATCTACACCGCCCACCAGACATGCCCTTACTCCAAAGCCGTCCGCGGCAATGTCGAGGTTCAGCTCAGTCTCCTCTGAGCTCAGTGCTAATCATTTTCCCCCACTTCAGATACACGCCAAAGAACGTCAGAAGCGCGGAATTACGGGCCATGGCGGCCGTCATGTCTGGTGCGGCGCGTTTTCCCTGACCAGTACATCTTATGCAGGCTTTTCAACAACCATAAAAGCAAGGGTCCGATAATGAAAAAACTGACGACAGCAGCCGGCGCGCCGGTGGGCGATAACAACAACTCTCAAACGGCTGGTCCTAGAGGACCCGTGTTATTGCAGGACGTTTGGCTGCTAGAGAAGTTGGCGCACTTTGACCGTGAGGTTATTCCTGAACGCCGGATGCACGCAAAGGGCTCAGGCGCATTCGGCACTTTCACGGTTACTCACGACATCACCCGCTACACAAAAGCAGACTTATTTTCGAGCATTGGTAAGACCACGGATGTATTCGTCCGATTTTCTACCGTGGCTGGCGAACGTGGAGCCGCCGACGCCGAGCGTGACATTCGCGGGTTTGCCATCAAATTTTATACCGGCCAAGGCAACTGGGATCTGGTGGGCAACAACACACCTGTGTTTTTTCTGCGGGATCCGTTGAAGTTTCCAGACCTCAATCACGCAGTCAAACGTGATCCACGTACAAATATGCGTAGTGCCAGAAACAACTGGGATTTCTGGACACTACTGCCCGAGGCTTTGCATCAGGTCACGATCGTTATGAGCGACCGCGGACTACCGCACTCCTATCGACACATGCACGGATTCGGCAGCCATACGTTCAGTTTCATTAGTCCGGCGAACGAACGTTTTTGGGTGAAGTTCACCTGGAAAACCCAACAAGGCATCAAAAACCTGACTGATCAGCAAGCCTGCGAACTGGTCGGCGATGATCGCGAAAGCGCGCAACGGGATTTGTACACCAGCATTGAGGAAGGTCGCTTTCCCCAATGGAAACTCTACGTTCAAATAATGCCAGAAGCGGAAGCTGGGTCTTATCCGATCAATCCTTTCGATTTGACCAAGGTCTGGCCGCATAAAGATCATCCCCTGATCGAAGTCGGTGTCCTTGAGCTCAACCGCAACCCGGACAACTACTTTGTCGACGTCGAACAAGCCGCCTTCAACCCTGCCAACGTCGTGCCTGGCATCAGCTTTTCACCAGACAAAATGCTTCAGGCTCGATTGTTTTCCTATGGCGATGCGCAACGCTATCGCGTGGGCGTAAATCATCATCAGATTCCGGTAAATGCCCCTCGATGCCCAGTCAACAACTATCACCGGGACGGGCAAATGCGTACCGACGCAAATGCCGGAAGCGCCATCGGATATGAGCCCAACAGCCATGAACAATGGGCGGAGCAACCCGACTTCCGTGAGCCGCCTCTATCACTGCAGGGCAGTGCCTGGCACTGGAACCACAGGGAAGACGAAGATTATTTCACCCAACCTGGCGCCCTATTCCGGCTGATGGACACGGCTCAGAGACAGGCGCTGTTCGATAACACTGCGAGATCGATCCACGGAGCTAGTACACAGGCGAAGCAGCGCCACATCAACCACTGCACGCAAGCTGATCCGGAATATGGATCGGGCGTCGCCCAGGCAATTGAACAACTAGCTTGATCGAGACGCTATCAGCAAGAGCAAAAAGGTTACTCGCGCCATTTGCTCTTGCCCCTCCCGCCAACCCAACATTGAAAATGATTTCAAAGCGATTCAAAAACAGTCCTCCCAAAGGCTCAGCCATCAGAAGCTGTTCCAGGTCACGCGAGGCGGCATGAAGGTCAGAACCTCGTGGCGTAGGATGGCCCCGCTGATTCCACGCGTTCCAGTTCTTTCAGGTGACCGCGTTACTGGGCTTCAGCACTTACACCTTGATGTAATAGACGGCCGCGCACCCAATCGCTAAAAACGTCGCTCGTTAGGAGACATGGCGAAATGCTGAGGATCTATGGTGAGTCAGATGGAACACGTTGATCACATTCTGATAGTCGACGACGATCGCGAGATTCGAGAGCTCGTAGGTAACTACCTAAAAAAGAACGGTTTGCGAACCACAGTCGTGGCGGACGGCCGACAGATGCGCTCCTTTCTTGAGTCTTCCACCGTGGACCTCATCGTGATGGATATCATGATGCCAGGGGACGATGGACTGCTCTTATGTCGAGAACTTCGTTCAGGCAAACATAAAAGCACACCGGTCCTGATGCTGACCGCACGCAACGAAGAAACCGACCGCATCATCGGCCTGGAAATGGGAGCTGATGATTATCTGGTTAAACCCTTCGCAGCCCGTGAGCTGCTTGCACGTATCAATGCCGTACTGCGCCGCACGCGCATGCTGCCACCCAATTTGATTGTCAGCGAGGCTAGTCGCCTGCTTGCGTTTGGTAAGTGGCGGTTAGATACCACGGCGCGTCATTTGCTCGATAGCGAGGGGACTATCGTCACCTTAAGCGGCGCGGAATACCGTTTGCTGAGGGTATTTGTCGATCACCCCCAACGCGTCCTGAGCCGCGATCAATTGCTCAATCTGACCCAGGGGCGCGACGCAGATCTCTTCGATCGCTCCATCGATTTGTTGGTAAGCCGTCTGCGTCAACGCTTGCTGGACGACGCCCGCGACCCAGCCTACGTCAAGACCGTGCGCAGCGAAGGGTATGTTTTCACCTATCCGGTGGAAATTCTAGGAGAGCAGTCATGACGCCGCTGCGTTGGCCAAGAACGTTGGCCTCGCGACTGTCGTTGATCTTTCTCGTCAGCCTTGTAGCAGCTCATGGACTGTCTTTTGGGCTGCAGTTTTATGAGCGATACCAAAGCGCGATGACACTGATGCTGGGAAATCTGGAGCAAGACTTGACGACCACTGTGGCAATGCTTGAGCGCCTGCCCGCTGCTGAACGTCAAGACTGGCTACCGCGCTTTGAGCATCCCAACTATCGCTATCAACTGGACGAGGGCCAACCTGGTACGCCGATGAACATGGCCTCCGCCCCGGCGTCTGTTCGCTCCATGGAAGCGACACTGGGGCAAGATCACGACCTTAGCTTTACTGATATTTCTGACCTGCGTCCGCATTATCAAGCGCACCTACGCCTGAGCGACGGAAGCCCGCTGACGATTGATGTTCGGCCTAAAATATCCCCACTATCGCCATGGCTACCGTTGCTGTTAATCGTGCAACTGTTGCTACTATTCGGCTGTACCTGGTTTGCGGTACGAACTGCAATACGCCCCCTGACTCGCCTATCAAAGGCAGTCGATACTCTTGATCCGAACGGGGGAGGAACTCGTCTTGATGAGGCAGGCCCTATAGAAGTGGCCTACGCAGCGGTTGCCTTTAATACCTTGCAGGAACGCATCGCGACTCATATAAAAGAGCGCATGCAACTATTGGCTGCCATTTCTCACGATTTGCAGACGCCCATCACGCGTATGAAACTGCGCGCCGAGTTCATGGAAGACTCCGTAGAGAAGTACAAACTCTGTAAGGACCTGAGCGAGATGCAGCATCTGGTTCAGGAAGGGGTGGCATACGCGCGCAGCATGGATGGTTCAACTGAGACCAGCCGCCGGCTCGATCTGCACTCGTTCCTCGACAGCCTGGTATTCGATTATCTGGATACTGGAAAAAGTGTTGTTCTAAACGCGGAAATCGGCACCGTTATCGATACACGGCCGCATGCACTGCGACGAGTGCTAGTGAATCTTGTGGACAATGCGCTAAAGTTTGGCACAGAGGTCCAAATCACCGTTGAGCCTCAAACGGACAAACGCTTGGAGATCAAGATTCTGGATCGTGGTCCAGGAATTCCCGAGGACCAATTGCCAGAAGTGATTAAACCGTTCTATCGCGTGGAAAGCTCGCGCAACCGTGCTACGGGCGGTACAGGACTGGGACTAGCAATTTCCCAACAACTTACGCTAAAACTTCAAGGTACTTTAATACTGTACAACCGTGAAGGTGGCGGGCTGTGTGCTCAACTGACACTACCCAGTAGCTTGTCTGATTCTTCGAGGATGAGTAGCACCGTCGGATAAGGCGGTGCCATTCACTGCTGCGCCAGCCGATTGGCTGCATCGACTATTTTATTCGCGAATCAAAAACGCCCGCGGGGACTCTCCCATCGCACGGCGAAACATTGCGCTAAACGCACTTGCACTAACATAGCCCAGATCCCGGGCAATCAACCCGATTGACTCCCCCTTCTCGAGCCGGTTCAAGGCGCTGGCCAATCGCACCTGTTGCACCCAATGGCGGAAAGTCAGGCCTGTTTCCTTGAGAAACAGGCGGATTAACGTGCGCGAACTGGCACCCACTTTGTCCGCCCAATAGTCTACGTTTCGAGCTTGCCCTGGAGTGTCGAGAATAGCGTTGCACACCACCAACAGCCGGCGGTCTACCGGCCACGGTATCTGAAGCGGCAATGTTCGTGCAGATTCCAGTTCACTAAGAATCAGAGCTACGACGTGACTATTGCGGCCCCCGAGTGAATATTCGATGGGTTCACTGGCCAGCACCAGTATCAGTTCGCGCAATAGCAGAGAAACGTCCACGACTCGGCAGCTGTCTCCATAACTTGCGGCGACGTCGGCTTCTATGTAGATGGAACGCATCTTGACCGGGCTGAGCATCAATTGGTCATGTTCTTCTCCGGCGGGTATCCACAGAGCCCGTTTAGGCGGGAGAAACCACATGCCACCGCGGGTCGCAACACGCATGACACCGCTGATGGCATACAACAACTGGCCATGGCGATGTGTATGCGGGGGATTGTATTCCCCGGCCATTTGGTTGCGAGCCAATGCCGTCATCAGCCGCGGTACGTCCTGATAGTCTAGGTAATCCTCACTGCGTCCGTTCAATTCTTCGGCTTTGCTGACAATCCGTCCCTTTTGCTTCATCGATCACACTCACCCATTAGGTTGCAATGCCGAAGTCTCTGACATTGTCACTTTGAAGACATAAGCTGGCACTTGCCGACTCTTTGATATCGCTACGATCGCCCTTAATCAAATTTCCGAAAATAAGGGTACGTAGAAAATGGCCCCCATCAACACTTTTCCAAATGCATCCGACAAACATAGCGCACCTGCAGTCATCGGTTTATTGGTTCTTTCCATTGCATTACGTCCGGCGATTGTTTCTATTGGCCCCATCTTGCTGCTTATTCAAAACCAATATGGTTTGACCTTTACCCAAGCGGCGTTGCTGACTTCCATTCCCGATGTCTGCATGGGCACCTTCGCCTTAGTCGCACCCAATTTAAGTCGGCGCTTTGGTAGCGACCGTTGCGTAATTGCAGCGCTGGTTTTGCTTGGAGCAGCCTGCTTGGTGCGGGCAATATCTCCGGATGCCGTTTTTCTATTGCTCAGTACATTTCTGGTCAGTATCGGAATCGCAATTGCTGGTGCTCTCATCGGTGGTTGGATAAAAGCTCACTTTCCACATCGGCCAGCATTCTTCATGGGTATCTATGCCGCCGGCCTTAGCGTAGGAGCAACTCTTTCTGCGTTATTCACTGCACCCATTACTGAGTTCGCTCAAAGCTGGCGGGTGGGTGCCGGGATCTGGAGCTTACTGTGCGTCACAGCTGTAATAAGCTGGTTGTGGATGGCCCGACGGTTCGCAACTTCCGCACCGAAGGTCAACACCGTTGATAACCGGTCGCCCGTGACCGGGATGCCGTGGAGCAATCCTCAAGCGTGGCTCATAGCGTTGTATTTCGGCTCAAGTCAATTCGTGGTCTATGCCCTCTTCGCCTGGTTAGCACCCGCATCTACCGAAGTCGCTCTAACCGCCCTGCCCGCCGGAGTGTTGCTTGGGCTATTTACAGCGGTGTTTGCAATCGCAAGTGTCGGTGCTGGCCTGATCCCTGGAAGGCCCCATGACCGTCGTGGTCTTTTGGGAATCACCACCGTACTTGCACTCATTGGTACGGCGGGCATGGCGTTTGCTCCAGATACTTCGCCGATTCTTTACGTATTGCTTGTAGCAACCGGTCTAGGCATGTCCTTCACAGTTGGGATGACGTTGCCACTGGACAATTCCAAAACGTCTGCAGAAGCCGGGGCTTGGACCGTCTTCATGCTTTTCGTAGGCTACCTGATTGCAGCGTTGGGCCCCGTCTGCTTCGGCGCGCTGCGTGACTATACCGGAAGCTACGACCTTGCTTATGACATGCTGTTTGCGGTACTTCTTTTTATGCTGTGCCTGACGCCAATTCTGAAGCCGGCATCCGAAACGGGATTACGGGTGCCAGCGACCTGACATCGCAACGGTTTTATGCCGACGCATACATTGTATCAACTCAATAACCTACGCCACCCGCACTTGCAACGGTGCCAGCTGCACACTTTGGGAAACCACAATGACGGTCTTCTTGTCAGGCCAGCGGGTGGTGGAAATACGATTGCTCAATGGGGCTGGCGTGGCCGCAGACGAACCTGAAAAAGAGCCGGTGTGTCAACGGCTCTTCTAAAGGCGCCATCGGCGGGGGACATGTACATCAGTTGTTCTGGCCGCACCCTTGATCGACGGTGAGATAATCTAGCACCTTAGACTTGCCAGCGGAGTCTAAATAAGCCATCCGTGCGTTAACGACACCGCAACCGGATGAAGTTGCTTCGCTGACCGAAACCACTTAGGCAATGTCCAAGTGATCATAGTACATGTAGGCCTGCGGAGTTACATTCTCCTGGGCATTAGCTGCGACGGCGCCGAGGCTAACGATGGCAAACAGTGAAGCGATGCTGAGATTCTTGCAGTTCATGACGACATCTCCAGTTATTAAATGATTGATCCAGCAAGACAGCTTGTGCTGCTGCGATGGGTGCCATTTAACGCCGCTAAGGTAACCCGTGTGTGTCACCAACCTCCGCAAATAAACCAGTTCGTATCGGGAGGGTCTCAGATACATAAAATTACGATTTCAATTCATCCAAACAGGACTATTTAACCGAAGGATAGGTCGGCCTAATGTTGCGTAAAATGTAATGAAACAAGCGGGTTATTGAGCACTCAACTTCCCTTCACTCAAAAGCAGAAACAAACACACAACTACCTGAAGACCTCAGGCAGTCATGCGTATACTTGTGATTTCGTCAGGGTGCGTTCAGACGAGATTCAGAACGACGTCTATATTTCCGCGAACAGCTTTCGAATAAGGACAAGTCTGATGCGCGGTATCGATCAGGCGCAGGGCTGTATCACGCTCTATCCCCGGCAGGCTAACGTTAAGTCGAGCACGCAGAAAATAGGCATCACCTTCCAGGCAAAGATCGACTTCGGCATCAATGGCGACGTCGGCCGGAAGTTCGACTTTAAACTTGCGCGCCGCAAGCCCCAGCGCTCCGTCAAAGCATGCCGACCAGCCAGCCGCGAAGAGTTGTTCGGGGTTGGTACCATTGCCTTTGAAACCCGGTAGCGAATGGCGAATATCCAACTTTCCGTCGTCGCTTCGTGAAGTGCCCCCATCGCGAGCTCCTGTGGTGTGTACTTTAGCGGTATAGAGGATTTTCTTGGATGTCATATTGAAGCTCCTTATTTTATGGGAAGACGCCTGCCAAGTGCGTTGGTGAATCAGAGCAGACCCTTGGCAACCTCTCGATTGCACGAAGGTATCGTTCACCGCCAAGCCTGCTTATTGCGGCCGTAGTCGCTCGCGGCAGTTCTGTCATTTCACTGAGTTGATCGGATGTGATTTTGGTTGAGAAGGGCCCCTTGTAGGAGTTGGCAAGCAACTCCTACAAGGGGTGGTGGTGTTTATGAGACATCACTCAAACCGTCTGGTTATCCACCAACTGACCTTGCGGCGTGCGGCTAGAACCATCAGCCGCTACCAACTGCCCCTGCGGCGTACGGCTCGAACCATCGGCAGCTACCAACTGACCTTGCGGCGTACGGCTCGAACCATCGGCAGCTACCAACTGACCTTGCGGCGTACGGCTCGAGCCGTCCTGTACCAGGAAGTCACCACCGCCCAGCGCGTTCACAGGGGCCAACTGGAAGCATGTGCTGCTGCCGCAGGAGCTTTGTTCAACAGCGGCGTTAGCATGAGCGGCGGCACCAGCCAGGGCGAAAGCAGCGGCGGTCAAAAAGCGAGTCACGTTGTTCATGATTTTTCTCCTGTTTCAAAGGGGATTGGCAATCGGTAAGTGGAGGGCTCAGTTGTCACCAATGCAGCCGTCAGCGAACTTGCGGTAGTCCAGGACCTGCGTTTTGCTCTGGGTATCCAAGTAGGTCATCTGGGCATTCACAACCCCGCAGGTGGGTGCGGCGTCGTGTGTCAGCGACACCACTTTCTTGATGTCCAGGTGGGTGCCGTAGGTGTAGGTCTCAGGCGAGACGCCTGCTTCGGCGCGGGCGGACAACGTGCAGATGTTCAGGGCGGCAAACAGGCAAGCGGCGTAGATTGCTTTAGTGTTCATGGTGATCTCCTCAAGGCTTCAATGGCTAAATCGTTCTATTGAGCCGAGGCGGTCGGGTTTGCCTCGATGGAGCCTATTAGAAGCCTCAGAGGTATCTGGTCTGTGTCGAAAACAGGGGTGTTCAAATCGATTCGTATCAGAGCCGCCTGGAAATACACATCGATACAAACCTCAAGGGATTTGCGGCGCTCAACCAGTTCGCCACGGCTGCCACACCCTAAAAATCATTATTGACTGATCATTCCAATATATTTATGGCTTTGCCATGGATGTGCCAAACCCCAAGCGCCTTGGAGTCGAAGGAGCCGGCCGGGTAAGGCGGCAACATGTTGCCGCTGCATCTGACTTTTTTGCCGTTCAGCCTCATGGCGTCCACATACAAAAAGGTGCGCACTCCTAACGTCCCATCGTCTAAACCGAGTCCGATTATCTATAAGCGGAAAAAGCGTTGACGCTTTTGTGAAGAGTGCGTTGGGATGATAAGTGGCATAGCAGATGCGATGTTGTTGCCCCCCACCCTCACACCTATGGCCACCCAGCGTTTCTACTATTAAGCGCTAACACCGCATAACTGGTAAGTCTCACCCTGTGACGTCATGCTCGAGCTGCAGCACTCAAACTTTGGCAACCTCCTATTCCCCGGTTGGTTGCTTGATCAGTTGAACAGATGACGTAGAGGGATCCGATCATGGCCGAAGGTTATCGCGTGAGTTGCCTTAGCACAGCTGAGCGGCTTGGGAACGACGAATTGCACGCCTTAATGGCGGGTGTCGTCAGGCGTGACAGGCGTGAGTCACAACAACTCTTTGCGGCAGTGACACCCTTACTCATCGCCTTCTATGAAGGCCAAGTGCAGGCCGGGCGAATCAAGCGTGGAGCCACAGCGGGCCTGGTTCAGGAAGCTTTCAAGGCGCTCTACCTTGGACAGCCAGGTTATGACCCGACCCTACCGTTCCGGGCGTGGGTTCTCGATATCGCACGATCAACTCTACTGGGTAACGCGGGCTCAGAAGCCGTTTTCGACGCTCTTGCAGGTGTGGCGGTGCGCAACTGCCAGCAAGCCATGCAAGTCACGTGATTCGATCTATCGACGCCGCGTTATCAACGCTAGGAAGTACTCATGATCAATATCGAAAAAACCCTCTATACCGGTCATACCTACACAACAGGAGGTCGAGAGGGCACCGGCCGCAGCCATGATGGACGACTTGACCTCAAGCTTTCTCCACCCGGCGCGCCCGGAATAGGCACCAACCCGGAGCAATTGTTCGCAGTCTGCTGGTCAGCCTGCTTTCTCGGTTCTCTGCGCCATGCCTGCAATGCTCGTAGGATCGCCTTTCCAGTGATGGCCGGTGTCGATGCCCAAGTCGACCTGATCCATGGCGAACAGGGTTTTACTCTGCAGGCCCGACTGGTCGTATCGTTGCCTGACATCGAGTCGGACATCGCTTTGCAACTTATTGAAGCGGCAAACCAGAACTGCCCCTACTCAAAAGCCACGCGCGCCAACATCCCTGTGAGCATCACACTCGCCTGATTTTCCGCTCTATGCTCAACACCTTCAGCAGAAGCAGAAGCAAAGGAAACCGCCTGCTTCTGCCTCGCAATCATTGGCTATTCACAACACCAGACGCGAACACGATATCCCGCCAAACCCAGGCTAATCCGACACAATACTTTTGGCCTCAAGAAACGATTCCAGCCCAAAGGCGCCGAACTCCCGGCCGACACCTGACTGTTTGACCCCGCCGAACGGTGCAAGCAGTTCTGGCGCGACTCTGTTGATCAACACCGAACCGGCCTGTAGCCGGACCGCGAGGCTTCGGGCGCGTTCCGGCTGCCGAGAAAACACATAGGCCTGCAAGCCGTAGACACTGGCGTTGGCAATATCGATCGCCTGTTCTTGCGAGTCATATGCAATGATCGACAGCACCGGGCCGAAAATCTCCTCTTGAGCAATGTCCATGTCACTGCTGACGTCGGCAAAGACCGTGGGCCTTACGAAATAGCCCTTGTCCAGGCCGATCGGCCTGCCCTCCCCGCCGGCAATCAGCGTCGCGCCTTGTGCCTGCCCGCGGCGGATGAAACCTTGTACGCGGTCGAATTGCGCCTGACTGACCAGAGGCCCGATAACGGTGGCAGGATCCTGCGGACTGCCGACGACCATCGCCCCGACCAGGCTTTTTACACGGTCGATGATGTCCTCGGCGTGCTTGCGTGGCACCAGCAGGCGCGTGCCGGCAACACATGCCTGTCCGTTATTCATGAAGGCAGCATTCAATGCAAGAGGCATGGCCGCGTCTAGATCGGCGTCATCAAGGACGATGGAGGCCGACTTCCCCGTAAGCGACAAGCTCACTCGCTTCATGGTTTCTATACCGGCGCGAGCAATGAGTTTACCGGTGGCGGTGGACCCCGTGAATGAAACTTTCGCGACGTGTGGGCTGGTGCTGATTTCGTCACCGACATCACCGCCTCGCCCCAATAGAATATTGAAAACCCCTTTGGGCAAATCTGCGCGATGCAACGCCTGGGCGAGCACATCGGTTTGCAAGGGACTCAACTCGCTCGGTTTGATGACCGAGGCACAGCCGGCCGCAATGGCCGATGCCAGTTTGCTGCATATTGTCCCAGCGGTGCTGTTCCAGGGCGCAATCAGCGCCGCCACGCCGACCGGCTCCATCACCACGGTCGCGTCGCCCATCGAACGAATCAGGTCGTAGTTTTTCAACGCCTGCGCCGCATTGGCAAATGACTGCGAAGCGTAGCGACTGACCCATTGCGCTCGCGCGAACGGCGCACCGTATTCTTCGATGGCGGTATCACGAATTTCATCCGTGCTCGCCAGCACGGCAAACTGCAACTGCTCAAGCATCTCGATACGCTCGGCCTTGGAGGTGCGGCCCATCTCGATTTGAGCACGCGAAGCCGCCGCGATGGCGCACCTGGCATCTTCACGGTTGGCCAAGGTGACCGTACCGATGACCGTCTCGGTCGCCGGGTTGATGCATTGCACCGTTTCATTCCCCTGAACGGGAACGAATGCTCCATCAATGTAACTATGATTGATTTTCCACATCTTGGCGTACCTGATCGATTGCGGTTTACCCGCGATGAGCACCAACGCCCGGTATGCCCAGGCGTTGGCCAGGTCGGATAAAACTCCCGCGGATCAGCCTGGCATCGGCTCGCGGCTGAAGGCTTGCACCTCCTGCACCAGGCCTTGTGCTGCCATCATCACCAGCTGCCGGCCTTTTTCCGGTGACGCTTGCGCCGGGTCCGATCCCATGCGGCCATCCGGATGACGGGCGCGGAAATCGGCTGCCTCTCGAATCGGCCCCCAATTGGCGATCTGTGGCGAGTAGTCAGCCGATTTGATGGCGTGCGGATAGGCCCACTGGGTCACGGCAATTTCCGAAGGCGTTGCATGAATGCCGTGTCCTGTCGGGAACTGGTCCTTCGCCAAATCATTGATACCTTCCAGATCCCACCAGTTGCACAGCTTCAAGGCAAAACCCGCAGGGCGACGCGCGAAACTCGCCTCGGCATACAATTCCGAAAACGCCGCTTCGATCGATGCGATGTTGCCGCCATGGCCATTGAGAAAGAAGATTTTTTCGAAGCCGTGGGCAACCAGCGAGCGAGTCCAGTCACCGATGGCGGCGATGAATGTCGAAGGCCTGAGCGAGATCGTTCCCGGGAAACCGAGATGATGCTGGGCCATGCCGATGTTGAAGGTCGGGGCAATCAGAATGTCCGCTGACTCCTGCGCCTGATGGGCGATGATTTCGGGGCACATCCAGTCCGTCCCTAGCAGTCCGGTAGGCCCGTGCTGCTCGTTGGAACCGATCGGGATGACGACAGTACGGCTGCGCTCGAGAAATTTTGCGATTTCGGCCCAGGTCGATAGATGTAGAAGCATCTGCGTTCTCTCTTTGGAAGGGTTCCTTGCGGAACACGATGGGTGTGAAGTTCAAAGCGCCCGATCAACTTGCGGCGCATTCGAGATCCGGTCGCGATGCGCCAGCGGTTTGCTCGCGATGATCACGAACGCGGCGCACAGAAACACGCAGCCGACAGCGACGATGCCAGGGTTCATGCTTGCCGTTGATGTCTTTGCCCAACCGATCACTGCCGGGCCCCAAAAACCGCCGCACAGACCGATGGTGTTGATCAGAGCGATACCGCCCGCTGCCGCTTCGCCCTTGATGAGTTCAGAGGGCATCGCCCACAAGACCGTGTAGGCCATGAACATCATGGCGATCGCCAGCGTCAGCAGAACCATTGATAACATCAGGTTCCCATCGGCAACAGGATACAAAAGTATCAATAGTGCCCCGACGCCTGCCGGGATCGCGCAGTGATAGCGGCGCTCGCCGAAACGGTCGGAGCGGCGCCCGATCCAGTACATGCCTGCTGCCGCTGCCACATAGGGAATGGCCGCGCACCAACCCAGCTGCATCATGTCGTTGATACCTTGCGCTTTAAGGATCGCCGGGAGCCAGAAGCTCATGGCATAGATCGAGAAAATGATGCAGAAGTAGGCGCACGCCAGGATGTAGATTCTGCGATCTCGCAGCACGGCTCTGAACGAGTGGGCCCCTCCCGAGGAAGCGCCGAGTTCACGCTGCAGCAATTGCTTTTCCTCGACGCTCAGCCAGCGAGCTTCGGCGGGATGGTTGCAAAGGTAAAAATAGGCAAACGCACCAAGCAACACGCAGGGCAGACCTTCAATCAAGAACATCCATTGCCACCCAGCAAGGCCACCCACCCCCTCGAAAGTGGAGATCAGCCATGCCGAAAGCGGACCGCCAATAATGCCGCCGGCGGGACCTGCGATGAACACGATTGCAATGGCCCGGGCCATTCGTTTCGGGCCGTACCAGCACGACAGGTAATAGATCATCCCCGGTGCGAAACCGGCTTCAAAAACACCAAGCAGAAAGCGCATGGCATAGAACATCGGCACGTCGCGCACGAATAGCATGCAGGCCGATGTGATTCCCCATAACACCAGAATGCGACTGAACGTGTTTCGCGCCCCCACTCGAGGCAGCATCAGGTTGCTGGGTAGCTCGAACAGCACATACCCCAGAAAGAACACACCAGCGCCAACACCATAAGCAGCGTCCGACAGTCCAAGGTCGTTTTGCATCTGCAGTTTGGCAAAGCCGACGTTGATGCGATCCAGGTAGGCGAATACGTAGCAAACGAACAGGAGTGGCAACAGGCGCCAATTGAGTTTGCGGTACAACGTTGCAAGGGCATTGTCTGCGGGCGTCACGGTGGTCGACATGCGAGTCTCCGGTTTTTCTTGTTTGGTCTGACGTGTCGAAAGATGTTGCGCCGACGACGTAAACAGCAGCAAGAGCAACTATGCTCGTGTAACGTTGCCCTGTGAGCAACGCAGAATCCTGAAGGACAACTCATGCGCGAAATCAACCAGCAACGCTTGCGGTATTTTCATGAGGTGCTGACCCACGGATCGATCCGTGGCGCGGCTGACAGCATCAACACTTCGCCATCGGTGATCACGCGTCAGATCAAACTGCTGGAAGAAGAACTTGGCACCCGGCTGTTTGAACGCCAGGCCCGCGGCGTTCAGCCCACCGAGGCTGCCGCGCACCTGCTGGAGTTCTGGCGGGGCTATCGATCGCACCAGGAAAAGCTTGAAGACCAGCTCCAGGCGATCAAGGGTCTACAGTTGGGGCACGTGCGGGTCGTCATCAGCGAAGGGTACGTTGATACGTTGGTCGACCATGTGCTCGCGCCGTTCTGCGAACAGTATCCCAAGCTCGATATCCGACTGGACATCCTGCCCGTTGATGACGTCCTCACCGAGATTGCGGAAAATCGCGCGCATATCGGCCTGGCCTACAACCCTCCTCCCCACCCTCACATCGACTATCGAGCGACGTCCCGGCAACCGGTGATGCTGTTGGTTCGCCCGGACCATCCATTGGCCTTGAAAGGAACAATGGCAACCGTCGCCGATTTGCTCGACTGCCAACTGGTGCTGACTCCATCTACCTTCGGTATCGGCCATGCGCTGAAAATGCTCGAGTACGCCGAAAAGATAGAAATCCGTCCAGCTCTGGTCAGCAATTCATTGGCCGCCCTCAAGCGCCTTGTTGCATCCGGCGAGTTTGCTTCGCTGCTGGGCGAGGTAGCGGCCTATCGGGAAATCGCACAAGGCAGTCTCTCGGCCGTAGCCGTCGACCATCCACTGTTCCAGGGGATCGAGGCGAAACTGTTGGTGAAATCCGGACGCCCGCTGGCGGCACCCGCTCAAGAACTGCTGAACTGGATGCTGAAGCGCTTGCCGATGTTCGCGTCAGGCAGCCCTGATCATCCATGAGAAATAACGCATTGATCTTCAGCTGAATTGATAACAAAGCTATTGAATTTAATCCGACTTGCCATACCGACTCTCAACATATCCATAAACCCGGCTAGCTTTGGATGATCAAAATGTGCGCGCATCTGACTCTCCGATTCCCAGTAACCGCTGACGATCCAGGAATTTTTTGCGCGACGATTATCGGTAATTGCGTATCCCATACACTCTGAGGTCTCAAGAAGCGCACGAACAATGTGAGGAAGTGTCGAGCAGACTTCGCCCACTCGCCCGGGTGCGGCATCAATTTCGACGGTATTGATTGCTGAAATTAACATTCTCAACCCTCCTGCATGATCTACCGGAAATCCTGCCGTATTCACACTGATCATCGGTGACCTGATCGAGGCACTTGGGGCGCTATCGCTCGCGGTATTGCTCCTGATACCGGGCATCACGCCAATGCTCGACACGCTGCACGGCCATACCTGCAGACGTCCTGCGCTTGACCTGAGCAATACCGCGAGACAGCAGGTTCAGGCCAGATATCCGCCGTCGACCGTCAAGCTCGCGCCAGTGACAAACGAAGCGTCCTCACTGGCAAGGTAAGCGGCCATTCCAGCGATCTCGTCAGCGGTACCGAGCCGGCCCAGCGGCACCAGTTTGATCACATGATCCAGATAAGGCGCATCGGCCGGGTTCATGTCGGTCGCCGTCGGACCGGGTTGAATGTTGTTGACGGTGATGCCGCGCGCGGCGAAATCCAGGGCCAGACCACGCACCAAACCGACCAGCGCGGCCTTGGTCATCGAGTACGCACTGGACCCGGGGAAACCGGTACGCTCGCCGGCGACACTGCCGATGGTGATGATTCGGTCACCGCGACTCATGACCCTGGAGCAGACCTGAATCGCCACATAGGCGGCGCGTACGTTTACCGTGTACATATTATCGAGCGCCTCGACACTGAATTCATCGACTGAGCCGAGCCCCAGAATTCCGGCGTTGTTCACCAGGATATTCAGCGCACCGAAATGCTCTACCGTGGTGCCGACGGCACGCTCGATATCCTCTGCGATCCGGCTGTCGGCCTTGATCGCCAACGCCTTGCCGCCGTGTGCCCGAATGTCGGCAACCAGCGCCTCCGCCTGCGCATCGGATGCTGCATAAGTGAAGGCTACGGCGGCGCCCTCCAAGGCCAGTCGGCGCACAATTGCAGCGCCGATGCCGCGCGAGCCACCGGTGATCAGAGCAGTTCTGCCGATAAAACGTTGTGAGTTGCTGGTCATCTTCTTACCTTCCACTGAGGTTCATTGGAAACGTGCGTCCGCACGCCGATGGGCATTACTTCGCCGTGGCGGCTTTTTCGATCAGGCGGGCAACCGGTCCCGGGTTCGAAACCATCACGACATGGGACGCGCCCTTGACGACTTCCACACCTTTGGCGGCGGCGCGCTTGGCCATGAAGTCCATGGCTTGCGGCGGGATGTTCTTGTCCTTGTCGCCATAGATGTACCAGGACGGAACATGCTTCCAGGCGGGTGTGCCGGACTGTTCGTTGAGCGCCGCTTCCGTCACCGGGCGCTGGGTGGCAGCCATCAATGCGGCCTCTTTCGTGGGGACGTCAGCGGCGAACTGGTCGTGAAACTTGTCCTGCTGGATGTACAAGTCCTTGCCGCCATCGGCCAGCGGTACAGGCGCAGCAAGGGTTGGACCCAGCGTGCTGCCCGGGAATTTGCCAGCCAGCCCGGCGACGGTTTCCCCGGCTTCGGGTGCAAACGCACTGACATAAACCAGCGCTTTGACGTTCGCATGGTCGTTGGCCGCATCAGTGATGACGTTGCCGCCATAGGAATGGCCGACCAGTACTACAGGCGAATGAATACTCGTCAGCAATGCCGAGATTGCCGCGCCATCGCTTTTTACGCCGCGCAATGGGTTGGCGGCGGCAACCACCGGGTAACCATCGTTCTCAAGAATCTTCACCACCCCATTCCAGCTCGACGCATCGGCAAAGGCGCCGTGGACGAGCACGATCGTGGGTTTTTCAGTTTGTGCCCAGGCGGTTGTACCCATACTCAGGCTGACGGCGACGGCCAACGTGGCCAATATTTTTTTCATTGCAGACTCCGGATTTGATGGGAAATTAAGGGGCGAAACGAGTGAAGACAAAATCGTGATTGCGCACTCGCGCCTGGTGACAGGCGAAGCAGGTTTGGTGCTGGGCTTCATCGGCGGGTTTACCATTGATAAACCGCCCGAATCCCCATCCCCCGGTCGCTGCATATTTCTTCGAGTCTTTGACCATGACCTGCACGGTCGTGGCCGCACCCGGGATGGACGCCGGCTCGAATTCCGGGGACTGAACATGTTTCCAGGCAAGCTTTACCAGCACCGTGCCGTCAGGGAATGGAAGCGTTGAATCCTGATAAGCCTTGATAGCCAGATCATTGCCCAGCACGGCTCGCAGCTCGTCCAAAGGTGCTGCTTCCTGCGCCGGTGCGATCAGCGGCCATAGACGGTAGCTTTCAGGCAACTTCACGCCATAGATCGGGGAGGCGTCGCCATTACCGGCGTCGCCCGAGGCGACACCGGTGGCGGTCACTGCTGCGGTTGCAATGGCAGCCGACATCACTGCCAGATATTTGAGCTTCATCGTTGCCATCCTTTCAGCCGGTTCTCAAAGGTGATCGGCATCGATCACTGCCTGGGCGAAGGCTTGCGGCGCTTCTTGCGGCAAGTTATGGCCGACACCACCGCTGATCAACCGGTACTCATACTTGCCAGTGAAACGCTTGGCGTACGCCTCGGCAGGTGGATGCGGTGCGCCATTGGCGTCACCCTCCATGGTGATGGTTGGCACACTGATGGATGGCGAGGCCGCGAGTTTCTTCTCCAGCGCATCGTATCTGGCCTCGCCCTTGACCAGCCCCAGGCGCCAGCGATAGTTGAAGATGGACACAGGAACGTGATCCGGATTCTGCAAAGCCGCGGCGCTGCGGTTGTAGGTCGCGTCGTCGAAATTCCATTGCGGCGAGGCCAGCTTCCAGATCAATTTGGCGAAGTCGTGGGTGTTTTTTTCGTAGCCCAGACGGCCGCGTTCTGTCGCGAAGTAGAACTGGTACCACCACTGCAATTCGGCGGCGGGCGGCAACGGTGCCTTTCCGGCGTCCTGGCTGCCGATCAGGTAACCGCTCACCGCAACCAGTGCCTTGACCCGTTCAGGCCAGAGTGCCGCGACGATATCAGCCGTGCGCGCGCCCCAGTCATAGCCGCCGAGTACGGCTTGCTTGATCTGCAGCGCATCCATGAAGTCGATCAGGTCGGTCGCCAACGCGCAGGGCTGACCATTGCGGAGCGTCTTGGCGGAAAGAAAACGCGTATCGCCGTAACCGCGCGCGTAGGGGATCAATACGCGATAGCCTTTTTCTGCCAGCGCCGGGGCAACGTCGGTGTAGCTGTGAATATCGTACGGCCAGCCGTGCAACAGGATCACCACCGGGCCGTCAGCCGGGCCGACTTCGGCATAGGCAACATCCAGCAATCCGGCCTTGACGTGTTTCAACGGCCCGAAGGAAACGTTGCTGCCAACGGTAATTGGCGAAATTTTTCCGGCAGGCACTTCAACGGCATACGCTGCCGAGGACGCCATGCTCAGCACACCTGCTTGCAGCAAGACGATCGCCATGATGGATCGTGCGAGCAGATTGCGGTGCGGTGAAACGGCTGTGTGATTCAACGCGAGTGTTTTCATGATGAGTCTCCCAACGGAACCGCGCATGTGCGGTTCCAGGCGTTCAGATCAGGTTGATGGCCAGATTCAGTGAGTCGCGGACTTCTGCGCCGCAGCTCGCAGTGGACGGAAGGCTTCGCGTAGTTCTTCGCTGAACAGTTGAGGCTGTTCCCACGCTGCAAAATGGCCGCCCTTGCCGACTTCTTTGTAGTAAGACAGCGATGGATACGCGCGCTGTGCCCAGACTTTCGGAGCGCGGTAGATTTCATGCGGGAACACGGTAATCGCTACCGGCACCTTGATGTCGGCAGTCTTCTGCGCGGCGGCGCTGAAGTTATTGTTGTTGTTCTCCCAGTAGAAACGAGAGGACGATGCGCCCGTGTTCGTCAGCCAATACAGGCTGATGTCATCGAGCATTTCATCGCGGCTGAGCACGCGCTCGGGATGACCGTCGCTATCGGTCCATGCGGCAAATTTTTCATACATCCACGCTGCGGTGCCCGCGGGCGAATCGGCAAGCAAGTAGCCGATGGTCTGCGGCCGAGTCACCATCATTGCGCCATAAGCGGCGTTTCGACCGAAAAAGGTGCTAAGGGCGTTATAAGCGTTGCGTTCAGGTTCAGTCAGGCCGGCCGGTGCCGGGTCGCCGCTGCTGATCGGCTTGACAAGCTCCGGCGGTACCGTCGCCGGCATGTTCAGGTGGATACCCAGCAAACCGGGTGGCGCCAGACGCCCCAACGCATCGGAGATCACCGAACCGTGGTCCCCCCCCTGAGAGACGTAATGGGTGTAACCCAAGCGTTTCATCAGAACATCCCAGGCCTTGGCCACTCGATCCGGCCCCCAGCCGAGTTCAGTCGGTTTGCCGGAAAAGCCATGGCCAGGAATCGAGGGGATCACCACATCGAATGAGTCTTCTACACGCCCTCCGTACGCCGTTGGGTCAGTCAAGGGGCCGATGGAATCGAGGAACTCGAACTGCGAGCCGGGCCAGCCGTGAGTCAAGATCAGCGGCATGGCATTGGGGTTGCGCGAACGGACATGGATAAACTGGATGTCGACACCATCAATGGTGGTCACGAACTCCGGCAACGCATTGAGCTTCGCCTCGGCTTTTCGCCAGTCGTAACCGTTGCCCCAGTACTTGACCAATTCCTGAACCTGCGCCAGTTGCACACCTTGAGAGATATCACTAACCGTTTCTTTGTCAGGCCAGCGGGTGTTGGCGATGCGTTTGCGCAGATCGGTCAATTGCGCTTCGTCGACATTAATCCGGTACGGACGAATGGTTTGCGACTGGGTCACAGCGGCGGTGGCGTTCGGCTGTTCAGCAGCAGTACTGGCCGCCCATGCACCGCAACTGGCAGCCAAGGTCGCAAAACCGAATACGCCTGCCTGGACGCGCCTGCGCCATGTAATAACGGGGGAAGCCACATGCATGATGAATCTCCTTTAGATGTCGGTGCCCTGCTGCCATGACTGGGGTCGGGTTGACCTGATGTGCCAGATCGCAGGTCTGAGCGGCGTCATCTGCAACAGCGCAGTCGACGCAAGTTGATCAAATCACCGGCGGGACTCGAGGACGATTACACAATGGTGTTGATCGATACTTTGGTATCAGAGGCGAGAGCAGACCGGCTTTGTCACTACGTTGGCGAGTAAAAAAAAGCTCGACGGCGCTACCGCGCGTTGCCAGCATGGAAACCTTTTCAAAGACAACAACGTTCAGGAACACCGATGCGTGGAAAAACAATGTCCGCAGAGGCCGATGACAGTGCCGCGTCCTCCTCGCAATGGCAGGTCATCGGCCTTTGCATGCTGTTCAATGTAATTGATGGTATGGATGTGATGGCCATGGCGTTTACCGCCAGCAGCGTCGCGAACGAATGGGCATTGTCGGGAGCGCAAATCGGCATGCTGCTGAGTGCAAGTCTGGTGGGCATGGCGCTAGGTTCTTTATTGGCTGGGCCCACTGCCGATCGTTGCGGACGGCGGCCGATATTGCTGGCTGGGCTGATGCTCAGTGGCGCGACCATGCTGCTATCGTTCTGGAGCCCGGACCAAGGCTGGCTAATGGTCTTGCGCTTGTTTACGGGCATCGGTACCGGCTTGGTACTGGTAGCCGCCAATGTGCTGACTTACGAGCGGGCCAGTGAGAGTCGTCTACATCTTGCCCTCGCCCTGCAATCGATGGCTTTTGCATTTGGCGCCAGTCTAGGGGGGCTGTCGGCCCATGCACTGAATACTGGCGCCGGCTGGCGGTATGTCTTTTTGCTGGGTGGGCTGATCACTTTGGCGACGGCTTTGACGGGCGCAATCTGGCTGGGTGAGTCGCGCCAGTTTCTCCAGCTTGATCGGCGATCACTTCACTCCGGCACCGCAAGCTCGCCCTGCGTAAAATATCGACAGTTGTTTGCAGCAGGACAATGGACCCAGATCACAGCCCTTGCACTGGCTCTGCTGTTGCTGATGTCGTGCTTTTACTTTGTGATGAGCTGGACGCCGACACTGATGACTCAAAACGGCTTTTCCGAAAAGCAGGGCGCTGTCAGTGGCGTACTGCTCTGCCTTGGCGGCATGTCCGGGGCGCTCCTGATGGGTCTTACAGCCAACCGTCTGGGCTGCCGGCGATTGTTGCTGAGTTTTCTACTTTTCAATGGCGGCGTGATGATGCTGATCGTACCGGCCGCAGGCGCGGCTGATCTGGCCATAGTTGCGTGCGTCACCACGGGACTATTGCTCAATGGTGCTATCGCGGCAATCTTCATCTTGGCGCCCCAGGCATTTGACACAACCATTCGTACCACGGGCGTTGGCGTGGTCCTTGCTGCGGGGCGAATCGGGGCAATTATCTCGCCAATTATTGCGGGTCTGCTTTTGGATGCGCGATGGACCGCGCAAGATTTGTTCACATTTTTCGCAAGCAGCCAAGTACTGGCTGCCCTGCTGCTCTGGCGTGGCTACAGAGGTCCGAGAACGTGCAGCACGTAGTGATTCAGTGCTCATGTGTTTACCAGTTCATAGCGGTAGCTCCGAGCAAGGTTGATGAGCAACAAGGTTGCCGATCACGGGTTGATTATCAGCTTGCCGGACGTCTGGCGCGACTCGATATCACGATGCGCCTGCTCGGCTTGCGCTAACGAATAACGCCGGCCAATGACGGTTTTCAACTTGCCCTCTATCACCCAGGCGAACAACGCACGGGAGCGCTCGAGCAAGGCTTCACGGCTGCGCACGTAATGCATGACCGACGGATACGTCAGCTTGATGCTGCGCGGCAGGGAAAAAATATCGATAGGCGCAATCGGGTCCATGAACGGGCCGTATAGCGCCAGCGTGCCGAAGTAGTCGAGCAGGCTGACCGAGTCGGCGAATCCTTCTGCCCCGGTGCCGTCATACACCACATTGACCCGCTGGCCTTCAGTCAGGCGCAGCACCTGACTGGCGACCTGGCTCGCCCGACCGATCACAACATAGTCGGCCCCGGCAGCAATGACCGCGTCGACCTTGTTCTCCTGCGAAACGCGACCGATCACCTTGCCGCCGCGTAATTTGATCATTTGAGTGAGCATCTGCCCCACTCCGCCAGCCGCAGCATGCACGAAGGCAATGTCACCGTGACCTATGGCATAAACGCTGTGAACCAGATTACTGGCCGTCAGGCCCTGCATCATCAGGCTCGCGGCCGTGTCGAAGTCGATGGCGTTGGGCAGAGGCACCAATTGACTGACGGACGCCAGCACTTGCTGCGCATAACTGCCGGGCACGTAATGCCAAGCCACACGATCACCGACCTGGACTTCGCTCACGTCCGGCCCGATGGCCAGGACGATGCCTGCGCCCTCCACGCCGGGCGTCAGTGGCAACGACGAGGCTGCGCCCAGTCCCCGGCGAGTGCCGGTGTCCATGAAGTTGATACCCGCCGCCATGACCTTCACCAGCGCCTGACCGGGTCCCGGTGCTGCCAACTTGATTTCCTCCACGGACATGACCCCGGAATCGCCAAAGGCATGCATCACTACCGCTTTCATAAATTTTGAACCTGCTGCATGGACGACCTGCCCCTGCCTGATTCGAACCAAAGCGGGAAAAGGTGCGTCACGTCTGATCATTCAATCGTCGAGCGACGATGAAACCCGTACCAATGCTGACCGGGGGGTGTATCCAGGGTGTTTCGAGATCGGCGATGACTGCATGCTGATGTAACTACGCTGGCCATCGATACAGTCGCTTACAACGGCTGTTCCGGATCGTTCGCAGGAGGGGGCTGCGCGTTGCGGCGCAGTGCAATGGCGGGGATATTTATCGAAAGCGACACCAAAGTATGATGGGCGAGCGTCGGCACAAAGGCGCATCTTATTTCAATGGCGACAGCACGATGAGAAACGGTATGGCGAATGACCTCAAGCGCGTCATGGACGCGCTGCCGGGTGTGGTATTTACCGCACGGCCAGATGGTTGCGTCGATTATGTCAATCTGCAATGGCACGACTATACGGGGCGCGATGCCAATGATGCGCTAGGGAGCAACTGGCAGTCCGCAATCCACCCCGATGATCGCACGAACCTGCTCGAACGTTTGCACGCCGCGGCGGACAGTGATGCACCTCGGCCGGTTCACGCCCGTCTATTGCGCTTCGACGGCGCTTATCGTCGGTTTGCCTGGCATTTCTCGTCACTGGAAGATCATCCCGAGAGTGCGCGCAAATGGTGTGCGCTCGGCACCGATATCGAGGCGAGCCACCCCCCCGACACCCGCGATGCGGCCAACCTGTTCGACGTCAGCTCGATCATCGACAGCATTCCGTCCATGGTTGCGTTCATGAAACCGTCCGGTGAGCTGGAGCGGGTCAATCGCCAGATCGAGGATTACATCGGGGCCCCACTCGATGTCCTTAAAAGCTGGGCCGCCGGCGATACGGTGCACCCGGATGACCTTCCAACAGTCATCGCCGCCTGGATGCATTCGGTCACCACCGGTGAACCGTACATGATCGAGCACCGAATTCGCCGCTTCGACGGTGTATACCGCTGGTTCCATGTGCGAGGCCTGCCGCTGAAAGACCTCGAAGGGAACATCACCCGCTGGTGTGTATTGCAGGTTGATATTGACGAACGCCGACGTGACAAGGCGCTGATCGCGAGGGCTCTCGCAGAAGTCAGTGCTTCAGAGGATCGCCTGCGCAATATCATCGATGCCGTGCCCGGGTTTGTCTGGAGCGCTTCGCCGGAAGGCAGCGTGGGTTTCGTCAATCAGCGCTGGTGCGATTACACCGGCATGTCGCTCAGCGAAGCGTGCGGCAGCGGCTGGACGGCCTCAATCCATCCCGACGACGCGGACGCGCTGGATGTCTATTGGCGAGGGCTTTTGCAATCGGGTAATGCTGGTGAGTACGAGGCTCGCCTGCGACGCTTTGACGGTACCTACCGCTGGTTTCTGATCAGGGCCGTGCCCCAGCGGGACGACGCTGGCCGAGTGCTGCGCTGGTATGGCGAGAACACCGATATCGAAGATCGCAAACGGGCGGAGATGTTGCTCGATGGCGAAAAACGCTTGCTTGGCCTGATGGCTGGAGGCTCGTCGCTGCCGCTGATCCTGCAGACACTTTGCGAACTGGTGGAAGTCTTTCTCGAGCGCTGTGTTGCCAGTGTGGTTCTGGTCGATCTGAAGCGCTCCGAAGGTGCACAGGAGCATGCGTTGCGAATGCATCAGGGCGCGCCGACAAACATGCCGACCGACTTGTTGCCGGGGGCGGATGACAAGCTGCTTCGCGCCGAGCGCTGCCCTATCGTCATGGCGGCCACCTTCAACACGCCGATCATCTCCAACAACCTGTCGCAGGAGTCGCGCTGGAATGGCTGGTGCACGACGGCCCGCTCCCACGGTTTCCGGGGACTCTGTTCAATGCCGATTACCTCTAACAGCGGAGCGATCACGGGCGTTCTTTCGATATTGCACCGGGAAGCCGAACCGCTTTCACCGGAACAGCAGAATCTGATCGCGCAGTTCACTCACCTTGCCAGTATCGCCATTGATCGTGTGCGCGCCGAAGCTGCGCTCAAGCAGAGTGAGGCCTTTCTTGCCAAAGCCCAACGCCTGAGCGCCACAGGTACGTTTTCCTGGCGAGTGAGCACCGACGAAATCACCTGGTCGGATGAGGTCTATCGTATCCTCGAACTGGATTCGGCAACGACGCCGGGCTTCGACGCCATTTACCGACGCGTTCATCCGGACGACATATCGAGCCACCGGGAAATGATCAGACGCCAACGCCGCAAGGGACGTGACTTCGAGCATGAGTATCGACTGCTGATGCCCGATGGCACCGTGAAATATGTGCGTCTGGTCGCACATTCGATCAAGGAACCTGAAGCCGGCCTGGAATATATCGCCGCGCTGCAAGATATCACTCAGTGCCGCCTTGCCGAGGAGGTACTGAGCAAGGCCCGCTCCGAGCTGACGCATCTGGCCAGAGTGGCAAGCCTTGGCGCGGTCACCGCTTCGATCGCCCACGAGGTCAACCAACCTCTTTCCGGGATCATCACCAACGCCAGTACCTGCCTGCGCATGCTCGGGGCAAATCCGCCGAACGTCGAGGGCGCCCGGGAAACTGCGCGACGAACCATTCGCGATGGAAATCGCGCCGCCGATGTGATCAACCGATTGCGTGCGTTGTTCTCCAAAAAAAGCATCACAATCGAAAACGTGGACCTTAACGACGCGACCCGGGAAGTCATCGCCTTGCTGTTGGGTGAACTGCAACGCCACCGCGTCGTGCTTAACCCACAATTTGCCGATGCACTGCCGCTGGTCAAGGGTGACAGGGTTCAACTCCAGCAGGTGATCCTCAACCTCATCATGAATGCCGCGGAGGCGATGAGCACCATCAACGGTCGCTCCCGACAGATGATTGTCAGCACCGGTTTGACGGAAGATCACAGTGTTTTCCTTGCGGTCAAAGACAGCGGAAGCGGTGTTGATCCTCAGGACATGGAGCGTATTTTCAATGCTTTCTACACCACAAAAAGCACCGGAATGGGGGTTGGCTTGTCTATCAGCCGCTCCATAATCGAGCGCCACGCTGGCAACCTTTGGGCTCACGCCAACGACGGACCGGGGGCGACCTTCCTGTTTACTATCCCGCTTCGGTCTGTGCCCCTCGCAGGAGATATGGAATCGCCCGTCCAGCCGGACGCAAATGACATCTCCGACCACGCTATGGAGGGTAATTGATGGGCATGCCTCTGCTCGTTTCAGTCGTCGACGACGATGAGTCAGTTCGTGAATCGTTGCCAGACCTGATCAAAGAGTTCGGCTTCGCAGTCCAAGCGTTCGCTTCAGCGCAGGAGTACCTGGCGTCCGATTATCTTGAGCTCACACGCTGCCTCATTTTGGACGTAGCCATGCCGGGCATGTCGGGGCCGGATCTACTAAAAGAATTGTGGCGTCGCGAGTACCGCATTCCGGTCATTTTCATCACCGCGCTGGGCGACGCCAGCGAACAAGCGCAACTTCGGCACTATGGCGCAGTGGAATGTCTGATCAAGCCTTTCAGCGAGGCACAACTGCTCAAGGCATTGAGCGCCGCGCTTCCGCTTGATTGAACCAGCAGCCGGATACAAGGAGCTGACATCTTGAACTCGAAAAACGCCTTTACCCCTGGATACGGAGCATCACCGATGCATGATGACATGCCCGTGGTGTTCGTCGTGGATGATGATATCTCTGTGCGTGAATCGCTGGAGCTGTTGATCCGCTTCGCGGGATGGCAGCCACGACTTTTCGAGTCGGCTCAGGATTTTCTCGATGCACCCCGGCCGCTTGTACCCAGTTGCCTGGTGCTGGACATCAATCTGCCGGATCTCAATGGCCTCGATCTGCAAACATCCATCGCAGGCGACAGGCGCAACATGCCCATCATATTCATCACCGGCTATGGTGATATCCCGCTAACGGTTCGGGCCCTGAAAGCGGGTGCGGTGGAGTTTCTGACCAAGCCTTTTAACGATGATGTGTTGCTAAAAGCCATGGCCGATGCGCTGCAGAGCAGCCATGCTGCACTCGACGGAGAAAAATACCTTCGCAAACTGTTGGAGGCCTACCGAACACTGACACCTCGAGAACAGGAAATCATGGCATCGGTGGTCAGCGGACGTTTGAACAAAATTATCGCAGCCGATCTCAACATCAGCGAGATCACGGTCAAAGCTCATCGAGGTAAAGTCATGCGCAAAATGAAAGCCCGCTCGCTGGCCGACCTGGTAAAAATGGCCGCACTGATTACCCCCGTTAATTGAGATTCGCTGCGCACAACGGCATCAAGACGGGTGTGTATCGCCCAGGGTTTTCTGCCAGAGTGCTTCCAGTCGGCACACATCAAGTGTGTCGAAGCCTTCCGATACCCTTTCACGGCATACCCTGAGCAAGTCCACCGCCTGCAGCCGATAGCCCTGTTCCAGCCATAATTTCGCCAGGTCCATCGACGCCCTCAATTCCCAGGCCCAGGCACCCTGCTCCCGGCTCAAGGTACGCGCCTCTTCAAGCATGACCGACGCAGCATGCACGTCATCGCCATCCATGACCTTGATGAGACCCGACTTGATTCGCAGCAACTCCGGCAGTGCAAAGGCATCACCGCTGGCGCGGCAATGACTGATCGTACCGTCAACCAATACCCGGGCTTTTTCATATTGGTGACGCAGAATCAAGCCTTCGGCCAGCGAGATTTCGAATGAAGTCGTGAGCAGTTCGTAGCGCATGCCGTGCAGCTGCGCCAGACTTTCTTCGAGCACCGCGACAGAATTGTCGGGCTGCTCGGCGCGTATGGCGATCGCCGCACGCAAGCCATGGGCCGCGGCAATGTAAGGGCCGAGTGCGTTGGATTCGGCGATCGTGGCGAAGCGTTCGAGACTTGCCGCCGCCTTCTTCAAATCCCCCGTCCAGATATAAATGCACAGGATCCAGACCATTGCTATGCAGTAGGTGACCGAGTGATGCAGCGCACATGCCTCGGCCTCTATCTGCTCTGCCCAGCGTCGGGCCTGGTCAGGGAAACCCTGTAGCCACAGGGTTCGAGCCAACGCCAATCCGGTGCGATTACGATGATCGAATCCGTAGTAGATCGTACCGCTGCGTTTTGACGGCAAGCTGTTACGCAATGAACGTTCCAGTTGCTGTCGAGCAAGCGGCTGGTTGCCAAGCAGATGGTGGGAAATACCGGCAAGCGAAGCGGCAATGGCAATCGCTTCAGGTTTGTTCAGAATGTTGCCGACCTCGCTGGCCTTTTCAGCCCATGCCAAAGAAGAAGCAAAATCTCCGATGCGCTCATAGAAAATCTGTAGCCGTCCGAGCAGCCTGAGTTGGGACCCGTAATCGGACAATGAGATGGCGATGTCGAGTGCCCTGAGCAGAGCCTTCTGCGCCGCCTCGCTGTTGCCACGAGTGAACATAAGCACCAGACCCAGCGCGGCTTGCAATTCCATTTCAGTCGGCGTGCCGAAGTAACCCAGCTCGAGTAATTCAGCCGCCCGTGTGCACCAGGTCCGGCACTCGACCAACAAAGAAAAATGCAGGAACAACGGTGCGCTGGCCGCTGCCAGTGGTAACGCGAGCCCTGGATCACCTTGCGGCCCGAAGCTCCACTCCAGCGAACTCCTGACGTTGCCCAACTGACTGGCAAGGCGCTCCGAATTGTCGAAAATCTCATTGGGCGAGGTGCCTAGGCGTCCTAGCAGATCCATATAGAAAGCCGCATGCCTGAATGCCAGAGCGTTGACCTCGACATCACCTCGGGTGGCCAGCTTCTCCCGGGTGTAGGCGCGCGTCATCTCCAGCAGGCGGTAGGTCCACTTTAAATCGCTGTGATCAATGGTGACCAGACCTTTACAGACCAACTCATCGAGGATCTCCGCCGCGGCGGCAGTGTCGATCTGGGTGTCGGCAATGACTTGGGATGCCGCTTCCTGAGAAAACGGTCCGACGAAAACCGAAAGCCGCTCCAGCGCCAGACCCTGCAGCGGCGACAGCAGGTTGTAGCTCCAATCGAGCATCGCGCGCAGCGTTTGATGCCGTGGCAAGGCCGTCCTGCGTCCTGACCAGCCCAGTGAAAAACGCTCGCCCAGCAATGCGTGCGTGGTTTTCAGTCCATGGCTGGCAACGCGCATTGCCGCCAGCTCGATCGGCAGTGCCATACCCTCCAGACGTTGGCACATGTCGGCAATCAATTGCGCATCATCATCGTCCAGCATCAGTGATGCGTTACCCGATGATGCACGCTCAACAAACAGTCTGATCGCTGAAAAACCCAGCAACTCATCGATAGAGAGGTGCTGAGGTTCGCGGGGAAATTCGAGAGGATTGAGCCAGTGAACATATTCGCCACGGGCCCGCAGCGGTTCGCGACTGGTGGCCAGAACCCCGACCTTCGGGGCCGCGTCACTGATTTGCTCAACGATCACTGAAACCGCATCGATCAAATGTTCACAGTTGTCGATGACCAGCAACACCCTTTGCGTGCGTAAGTGCGCAAGCAGTACAAACATGGAGTCTTCGGCCTGAACCGGTATTTCCAGCGACCTGGCCAGCGCCGAAAGCACCAGCGATTGGTCTTCGACCTGGGCCAGGTCAACGAAACGGGCAGTCTGGTAACCCTGTGCGCAAATGCGGTGCGCCACCTCGATCGCAAGGCTGGTTTTGCCAACACCACCGGGGCCGACGATGGTAAAGAGTTTGGGCTGCAGCATGTGGTCGATAACTAATTGAAGATCGGTTTCGCGTCCGAACAGCTTGGCTCGCGGTGGTAAGTTGCATTGGGGCTCCACACGCTCGCCGTCGGTAGCTTGTGCCTCGATAACTGTTGGTTGGCTCCTGGGCGGTTGTGTTTCCAGAGGTGCCACAAACGCGTATCCCACACCGACCTGCGTGGAGATGTATCGCGCGTTTTCGTCACCATCACCGAGAATCCGCCGCAGGGCCGTCATATGAAAGCGCAGGCTGCCTTCCTCGACAATGATATCGGGCCATACCTGCTTGATCAGGTCGCTCTTGGTCAGCACCCTGCCCGGACGCACCAGCAAGGCAATCAATAAATCCAGTGCTCGCCCACCGATCTCGACTGGCGCTCCATTTTTTTCAAGCAACCTTTTCGCGGGCACGACGCAGAATGGGCCGAAAACATAATGGGTGGTGTTTGATTCGTGCGATTCGGCTGGAAATGACTCCACGAGGATCGTTCTCTCAAAATGGGGCGTTCGCCGGTTGGAAGCCGTTCGTGCAGGCCTCGAAATCATAGGTATATTGCACGATCTTTCAAATCAGATCATTCCACCAAACGTTTGATATTCAGCATTTCGCCGATGTTGGCCTGGATGGTGGATGAAAAAGACATCGAGCAATCAGGGTCAGTTTCATACGACTTTTCCTTGAGGGGTGGCGGGTTCAACTGGGAGATGGCGCCGACGCATCAGGCGATAGGCTGCCGGGATGACAAACAGAGAAAGCAAGGGGGCCGCAATGTGCGGCGTCCACGGCGGTTTGTACGTTGTAAGCCATCGTTGAATTGGTGGGGCCGAATCCAGTTGTAGCGATGCATCGAAAAATGGCTGATATCACGTTGTGCTTCCTGTGCAGTCCGATAGCCCAGGGTCGGTACCCATTCCGTTTTCAAGCTGCGGAATACGCGCTCAATCCGTGCATTATCCCGGCAGTTTCCTCGTCGACTTATGCTCTGACGCATGCGGTATCGCCACAATCGCTGGCGAAAGAGTCGGCTTGCATATTGCGATCCCTGGTCCGAGTGGAATAGCAGATCCGAAGGCCTGCCAAGCTGCTCGTAGGCCATATCCAGCGCCTTGATCACCAGTTCCGCGCCTGGCTTTTCCGACAGCGCCCAACCCACAATCCGACGCGTACACAGATCCAGAATTACAGCCAGGTAATGCCATTTTCCTTGCGCCCAAATGTAGGTGATATCGCCGCACCAGATTTGATTGGGGACTGGCACATCAAACTCGTGGTTCAATGTGTTCGGGATATCGAGTCGTTCAACTGTGGCTCGTTTGTAAGCGTGGGAGCCAGGTTGTTTATTGACTAAAGCAAGCTCGCGCATCAAGCTGCGCACTTTGAATCGACCAAGTTGTTCACCGTCTTCACGCATCAGCGAAAGGATGCTGCGACTGCCCGCAGCACTGCGACTTTGCGAGAACAGCTCACTGACTCTACGCAATCGAAGCCGTTCAACATCGGATGTACGGCACCGCAGGCGCTGGGCGAAGACCCGGAGGCTAGAGACCGATCACCTTATATTCGGATTCCAGGTCTCTACAACGTGACCGGCCATGACTTCTTGATAGAAACTATCTGTAAACATCAAAGAAAAAATACTCTGAAAGGATTTTGGATTGTCATGACCACACTGGATAGCACTTTTCATAGCCTGCATCAGAATGGACTGCTGGTCTTGGCCAACGTGGCCGATGCAGGCGGTGCGCGCATCGTTGAACACCTAGGCGGCAAGGCAGTCGCTACCAGCAGCGCAGCCATGGCTTGGTCCCACGGTTATCAGGATGGCAACAAGCTGCCTCTCGACCTGCTAAGCATCACCGTCGAGTCGATGGCACGGGTGCTCAGCGTGCCACTGACAGTGGATATCGAAGGCGGCTACTCGGATGACCTGGATCAGGTCGGCCAAGTGATCAACGCCGTCATCTCCGCCGGGGCAGTCGGAATCAACATTGAAGACGGCCTTGGCTCTCCAGAGCTGCTTGTTCGCAAGATCGACGTCGCGAGAAGAATCGCAAAACAGGCAGGCGTCAAGCTGTTCATCAACGTACGGACCGACGTTTATCTTAAAAATCTGTTCCCCGCTGAACAACGTCTAGAGGAACTCCTGAAACGCGCCGCACTGTATGCCAGCGCGGGGGCGGATGGTCTGTTCGCCGCCGGCGTGGTTGACTCCAACGAAATTGAAACCCTCTGCCGGGGAACCAAGCTGCCAGTCAATCTGCTGTCACGGGACGGGCTGCCTTCCCCCGACGAGTTAAAGCGTCTGGGCGTTAGACGACTCAGTGCGGGCTCCAGCATCGCCGAGTTTCTGCACGGTGCCATGGGAACATTAGTCCGCAGTTTCTTAGACAACGGCCAACTGGACATCCATGCTTTGAAGGCCCATACATACGGCGAATTGAACGCTTTGATGGCAGCGAAAAGCGAGTAGTGCCTTATCGCAGGACAATCAACCCCCGGCTTAGACGGTGTGCAAAGGGCGTCGATAGAAGCGCAGAACAGTTCGTGATAACCCCATCGACATTTAGCAGGATGGATCGCCCTTGACCCACGAACGAAGCTTGTCCAACGTAGGCGTCTTGACCCCGATCGTGCTCCAGCCCTTGAGTGTGTATAGCTTTATCTCAGCGAATGCCTGCAGGAGCAGGCTCGATAATGATGATCGCCAAGCTGAGCCTCACGCCTTGGGCAACCATACGCTGCGTGATCTGTCCGCTACCGAGTTCTGAATCGAACTCGCCTTCTGTGGTGACAGGAGTCCCCAACGGCGAGTGTTCCAGACACATTCGGCTTGCCTGACGGATGTGGCACGAATAACCTGCTCGGCCGCCCATTTGTCGTCCGCATCTGTTGGGTCAGTGTCTCGTTATTGGCACGGCCGTCCCCAGGCGACTGAGGCCGATGCCCGTGCAATGACAATGAAATCGTGATCTTTGACCAGTTCGATAAACGCCTTGGAGCCGACCTCGCACACCGCAAAACCCGCCTTTGGCGAACACGAGTGACGGGTAAACCGCAGGCCTTGTTCCTGCCTGAGGATTTCGTAGACACCCAGCCCGATAAAACCACTGGCGTTTAAAAGCAGTACCCTCTTCACCTGTCAGTCATCCTCCTGGCGCTAAAGCCTCAACCGTAAAACACCCCGAGCGATACACCGTACGGAACTGCATGCCCTGTCTTTGCAGCGTCTTGCGCACGGTCCTCAGGAACATGCCGTGGGAGACCACGACCGTGGTCTCCCCGGTCGTGGTGCACGCGGTATAAAGCTCATCGGCTACTTCCACGGCACGCAGGTGTTCCGATCTTCGGGATGCGGCCCCCAACGAAATACCCATCAGCCAAAGCACGCGATGCGAGGCGAACCATTGCCTCAAGCCCATCTTCAACAAAGGCACGCGACCCAGCCGCAGGTCGAATTCCTTCAATCGGTGGTCTTGCCGGATACGTCCGGCATCGAACAGCCGGCAGGCCGTGGCATAGGCTCGATTGATCGGCGATGAAATGATGTTCAGCCCTGGCATCATCAGCGGCCCGGACAACTGCGCACGGCTCAGGAAGTCGGCAATTTCGGCCTCATCGATCGACGAAGTCTGGTTGTACTCATCCAGCAGCACTTTGGCCGAGACAGCACCGCAGCGTCCGTAGTCGATCAGGGGAGTGGCGTGGCGTATCAAATAAATCACAGTGCCTTCCAGGGTCTATTTGAATGTTTTATTAACAAAAACTTTTGTCATATATTCATGTTTTCCAAACCTGATACCGACAGGCTCTGGCAGGCCGTCACCAAACGTCGTCGCCAGGATCGTGAAGCACTTGACTCTTGGCGACCAACTCGCCTTGGCCATAACGATGAAGCTGAATAACCGTCAAGCGCCGGGTCAGAGACAAAGCGCTGGTGGTTTCGTCGTCGATTTCGATCCAGAAAGGCACGACACTCTTATTGTCGATAAGCCGTGGCGCCGAAATCCTTCGGGTATTGACGCCCATCCGCTTCAACAGACGCTCGTTGCCCACGGCTGTAAAGGCAATCAGCCGAAACGCGCCTTTCGAACGTGCGACGTCGATGACTTCCTTGACCAGTTTCACTGTATTTCGCCAAGCTTGCTCAGCCGTCAGTTACTTGCCCGGTTCGACAAACGAATCCGTGGCACTGCATGATCCAAGATTCTAATTCGATGATGAGACGCTTCTTTTGGCCGCTCAAGTGTTTGCCCACATCGTCCATAGCGAACTGGGTTTGGGCGAAGAAACCCGCTGTCCGAAGGTCTGCCAATTCATATCGTCATGGTTGGAACGGACTCTGAAGAAAACCAGAGCGAGCCGGAAAAAGCACGATCCACACTAGTCTCTTCTGGCTCGCTGGTGCATGCCGAGATCCGCCCAGTCGAAGTCGAGTCGGTACTGCATGCGTATCAGGCAGAACACGGCACTGACCTCCTGGTCATGGGGGCTTACGGGCACTCACGCATCAGGCAGTTTCTGGTAGACAGCACGACCACGACGATGCTGCGAACATCCACTCTACCCGTATTGCTGCTTCGCTGAACCCGTTTCCTCGACCACAGTATTTCCATGACCGCCGAAATGCTGTGGCCATCCTGGACGATATTCTCATCCTCCGCCCCGTCAGATCCTGTAATAAATCGCCTCGTATGAAGTGTTGGAAAGCGTTGTAGGATTTCTTTCCACAATTATTTCCAGGTCCGTATGAGCACCCTCCAGGAACCTCCCAGTCGCCTTTCGAAGAACCGTTATCTCTCCTATGTTCCAGCGGCCTGGATATACTCGTTGCAGCGCTCTCCCCTCGCATTGATCGTCCGAGGGAGCGAATAATCCATGGAGTGGATCGTTGACCCCACCGCATGGCTCGGCCTGCTCACCTTGATCGTGCTTGAGCTGGTGCTCGGCATCGATAATCTTGTATTCATCGCCATCCTGGCTGACAAACTTCCGCCCGAGCAGCGCGACCGTGCCCGTATCATCGGCCTGTCCCTGGCGTTGCTGATGCGCCTTGGCCTCCTCGCCAGCATCTCCTGGATGGTGACCTTGACCAACCCGCTGTTCGAGGTCTTCGGCAAGACGTTCTCGGGCCGGGATTTGATCATGCTGTTCGGCGGTGTGTTCCTGTTGTTCAAGGCAACCATGGAGTTGCATGAGCGACTCGAGGGCCACGTGGCGCAACGTTCCGGCAACGCCGCCTACGCGATGTTTTGGCCTATCGTTGCGCAGATTGTGGTACTGGACGCGGTCTTTTCCCTGGATGCGGTGATCACGGCCGTGGGTATGGTGGAGCACCTGTCAGTCATGATGATCGCGGTGATGTTCTCTATCGGCTTGATGATGATCGCGAGCAAGCCGCTGACAAAGTTCGTCAATGGCCACCCTACCGTCATCATGCTGTGCCTGGGTTTCCTGATGATGATCGGTTTCAGCCTCACCGCCGAGGGCCTGGGTTTCCACATTCCGAAAGGTTACTTGTACGCCGCGATTGGTTTCTCGATCATGATCGAGCTGTTCAATCAGTTGGCACGCTCGCGTCGCAAGAAAAGCCTGCAAGGTCTTCGGCCGATGCGCGAGCGTACCGCCCATGCGGTGTTGCGCCTGCTGGGCGGTCAAAAGCTGGACGCCGATGAAGTCGGTGAGGAAATCGCCGACATGCTGGAAGGCGACGAACCGGAGCAGGTTTTCCATCGCCGCGAACGGGTGATGATCAGTGGCGTCCTGCAACTGGCCGAGCGCCCAATACGCAGTGTGATGACACCTCGTGCGCAAATCGACCACCTCGACTTGGCAAATGCTGCGCAAGAAATCCGTACAGCGCTGATGCACTCTTCGTATTCACGCTTGCCGTTGATCCGGGAAGGACGCGTGGATGAGCCACTAGGCTTTGTCCATAAGAAAGAACTGCTTAAGGAAATACTGGCGGGCAATCAGCCGAATCTGGAAGTCATGGCGCGCAAAGCCATCAACCTGCTCGACAGTTTCACGATCCTCAATGCGCTGGAACAAATGCGTAAGGAGTCGACCCACATCGCGTTCGTGGTGAACGAGTTCGGTGACTTCGTCGGCCTGCTCACGATGACTGACATTCTGGAATCCATTGCAGGTGAGCTGCCGGATGCCAGTGAAATCGAAGGCCCGAACATTGTTCCCCAGCAAGAGGGTTTCCTCGTCAGCGGAGCCCTGAATCTCAGCCAGGTTCGCGAACACATCGGCTTCCAGGCGAAAGCGACGGAAAATTACCAGACGCTTGCCGGGCTGGTAATGAGCCTGCTGGATCGCTTGCCCATCATTGGAGATACGCTCAGTTGGCAAGGATGGAGCATGACGGTGATGGAGGTTGAAGAGCGTAGGGTAACCAGGGTGTTGTTGCGTAAGGAATAAACGTAGAACGAGGCCGCGGTTGCGGCCTCACCGCCACCACCTCATCGTTTACGACAGCACACCAAACACTCCAAGCGCGCGCCTTATCCTGCTCTATCGGCATCGAAACGACGAGGTAATCGACGTTGCCTGACTCCTCTATAACGCCATGGATGTGCAACTGCACCTGCCCAACGACTGATCAAAGATGCCAAAGCTTACGCCTCAGCACTAAATTTCAGGCAAAAAAAAGCCACTCATCTGAGTGGCTTTTTCTGAATCTTGGAGCGGGAAACGAGACTCGAACTCGCGACCCCGACCTTGGCAAGGTCGTGCTCTACCAACTGAGCTATTCCCGCGTCTTGGTGTGGCGCATTCTATAGATTCAGATTACGCCGTCAACCCCTTGATTCAAAAAAGTTTTATTTTGGGTCTACGTCGGTCCGAAGATGCGGCCAGGCGGCGCGCAGGTATTGGACCATCGACCACAGTGTCAGGCCGGCGGATATCAGCAGCAGCGCATAGCCCAGCAGCACCCAGAAGCTGAAGTCCGAGGGGTTGGCCAGCAGGATCACCAGCGCCAGCATTTGCGCGGCGGTTTTCCATTTGCCGAGGTTCGACACGGCAACCTGGGCGCGGGCGCCCAGCTCGGCCATCCATTCCCGGAGCGCCGATACGACGATTTCGCGCCCAATGATCACCGCCGCTGGCAAGGTCAGCCAGAGGTTGCCGTGTTCCTGCACCAGCAGCACCAGGGCCACCGCGACCATCAGCTTATCGGCCACCGGATCCAGAAAGGCGCCGAAGGGCGTGCTTTGCTCCAGGCGTCGGGCGAGGTAGCCATCCAGCCAGTCCGTCGCGGCGGCGAAGGCAAAGACCGAGGCGGAGGCCATGTAGCTCCAGTGGTACGGCAAATAGAACAGCAATATGAAGATCGGGATGAGCAGGACGCGCAGAACGGTAATCAGGTTTGGGATATTCATCGGCACAACTGGCTACGAGGTTGACGGGCATTCTACTCGCTGTGCAGGTTTGCATAAATCGACTCAGCGAGCTTTTTACTGATACCGGGTGCTTTGGCTATCTCTTCGATGCTGGCACGAGACAGCTCCTGCAATCCACCAAAATGTTTGAGCAGGTCGCGACGGCGTGTCGGGCCGACCCCTGCCACTCCCTCCAGCGTAGACGTACGGCGGGTCTTGCCGCGCCGGGCGCGGTGCCCGGTGATGGCGAAACGGTGGGCTTCGTCGCGGATCTGCTGGATCAAGTGCAGCGCCGGCGAATCGCCCTTGAGGGTGAATTCATGGGCGGCGTCGTTCAGGTACAGGGTCTCGAAGCCGGCCTTGCGGGTTGCGCCCTTGGCCACGCCCAGCAGGATCAGGTCGGGCACCATCAGCTCGTTGAGCACATCACGGGCCATGGACAATTGGCCTTTACCACCGTCCACCAACAGGATGTCCGGCAGCTTGCCCTCCCCGTCCTTCAGCTTGCCGAAGCGCCGCATCAGCGCCTGGTGCATCGCCGCATAGTCGTCGCCTGGCGTCACGCCTTCGATGTTGTAGCGGCGATAATCGGACTTGATCGGGCCTTCTGGACCGAACACCACGCAGGAGGCTACAGTCGCCTCGCCGCTGGAATGGCTGATGTCGTAGCATTCCAGCCGTTGCGGCGGCTCGTCCAGGTTGAGGACGTCGGCCAGGGCATCGAACCGCGCCGCCACGTGCTGCCGATTGGCCAGGCGTGCGCCCAGGGCCTGTTCGGCGTTGGTCACGGCCAGTTGCTGCCAGCGCGCCCGGGTGCCGCGCACGCGGTGGCTGATGGACAATTCACGGCCGCGAAGCTTATCGATGGCTTCGATCAGCGCTGGGAAGTCTTCGTGCACCACGTTGACGATCAACTCGGCAGGCAGGTCGCGTTCCGGGCTGCTGATGTAGTACTGGCCGAGGAAAGCCGCCATGACCTCGGACACGTCTTCCTCGATACCTACCTGGGGGAAGAAGTTCTTGCTGCCCAACACACGACCGCCCCGCACACTGATCAGGTGCACACAGGCACCGCCCGGGTTAATGAACGCGGCGACCACGTCGACGTCGCCACTGCCGCCTTCCATGCTCTGCTGGTCCTGCACACGCCGCAGCAGCCCGATCTGGTCGCGCAGCTCGGCGGCCCGCTCGAACTCAAGGTTGACCGCCGCGTCTTCCATCGCCGCCGAAAGCTCGTCGGTCAAGGCGTTGCTGCGGCCTTCCAGGAACATCACCGAGTGACGCACGTCCTCGGCATAGACTTCAGGTTCGACAAACCCTACGCACGGCGCCTTGCAGCGCTTGATCTGGTATTGCAGGCAGGGCCGGGTGCGGTTCTTGTAATAGCTGTCTTCACACTGGCGAACGAAAAACGTCTTCTGTAGCAGGCTCAGGCTTTCACGAATCGCCCCGGCGCTGGGATAAGGCCCGAAGTAGCGGCCCTTGGCCTTCTTCGCGCCCCGATGAATACTCAGGCGCGGAAAAGCCCCGTCGGACAGGAACACGTACGGGTAGGATTTGTCATCGCGCAGCAGGATGTTGTACGGCGGGCGCCATTCCTTGATCAGCGTCTGTTCGAGCAGCAGCGCTTCGGTTTCATTGGCGGTGATGGTGGTTTCGATCTGCGCGATGCGCCCCACCAGGGCAGCGGTCTTCGGTGCGAGGCCGGTCTTGCGAAAGTAGCTCGCCAGGCGTTTCTTGAGGTTCTTGGCCTTGCCGACATAGAGCAGGCGCGCATCGCTGTCGAACATGCGGTACACGCCTGGACGGCCGCTGCAAGTGGACAGGAACGCGCTTGGATCAAACAATTCAGTCATTTTTCAGGCGCTGGCATCGACCATGCCGTGGCGCACCGCCAACAGCGTCAACTCAACGTCGCTGCTGATCGAAAGCTTCTCGAAGATACGGTAACGGTAGGTGTTGACGGTTTTGGGCGAGAGGCACAGCTTGTCGGAGATGATTTGTACTTTCTGGCAGCCGACGATCATCAAGGCGATCTGGATTTCCCGCTCCGACAGCGCATCGAAGGGCGAGTCGTTGGTGGGCTGGAACGATTTGATTGCCAACTGCTGGGCAATTTGCGGGCTGATGTAGCGTTGCCCGGCGAAAACCAGACGAATGGCCTGGACCATTTCGTTCAAACCGGCCCCCTTGGTGAGGTAGCCCGCTGCGCCTGCCTGCAACAACCGGGTCGGAAAGGGATCTTCTTCACAGACGGTGACCGCGACGACCTTGATGTCCGGGTGACTGCGCAACAGTTTTCGCGTGGCCTCCAGGCCGCCGATGCCAGGCATCTTGACGTCCATCAGCACCACATCCGGCTTCAACTCACGCGCCTTGATCAGCGCCTCTTCCCCGGATTCAGCCTGCCCAACCACCTGCAGGCCATCGATATCAGCCAGCATTCGTGTAATGCCCGTACGGACTAGATCATGGTCATCGACCACTAACACCCTAATCAAGCAGACACCTCACGATTTGGTCTTATTTGGATTGCCCCACACCTTAGCAAAAACCATTCGCCAGACCTAGCGCAAAAGGGACGGATAACAGTTACAACACATCTTCTTCACCACGCGGCCAAGGCCTCAAGCACCAGCGTCTCGCTGCATCCTCAGGAAACACTCGTCCTCGCCCACAACCCGCAGCCCCATGCGTTCGTACAGTGCCCTGGCCGGATTATTCTTGAAAACCGTCAGGCGCAGTGCCGGTCGACGCTCCTGCGCCACCAGGCGCCAAACCTGTCCGATCGCCCAGGTACCGGCGCCCTGCCCGCGAAACGCTTTATCGATCTGTAATTCCCGGATATATAAAGCGCGCGCGTCACGGCTGAGGCTGACAAAGCCCAGCACCTGGTCCCCACGGTAAATGATCCAGTTCTGGCGAATGATCCAGGCCAGATCGAACGCCTCGTCCTGCCATAGCAAATAGTGCTTGATGTAATAGGGAAGCATGTTGTCGCAGGTCAATTGACGGGCAAAGTCGATGTCCCCGGCAACAGCCTCACGCCAGTCAAAGCTCATGGGTACCTCGTCAAGGCCGCATAACCGGCACGACTTGCCCGGCCCACCCCTCGGCATCGCGACGGGCAATGACCAGGAGTTCACCCGCGCCTGTCGCGGCCGCGACCAGCGAACCGTCCGGGCCCCAGATCGCGCTGCGCCCGGCCGATTCCCAGCCTCCAGTGGCGCCACCATGGTTGGCCATCAGGACCGTCATGGCGTGCTGCCCGGCATAACCCTGCAACAAGGTAGTGTCAGGTGTATAGCCGCCTTCGGTAATCAGCACGCCTGCTGCATACAGCGTAGCGCCCTGCGCGGCCGCAGTCGCGGCATGACTGGGGTGAGAGAAATCGGCACACACTGCCAGCGAGATGTGTTCCTGCCCTATCTCCAGCATCGAGCCGCCGTGGCCTGGAGCGAACGCGACTTCTTCCCCAGGATGCAAATGTTGCTTGCTGTACACCCCAAGGGAGCCGTCGGCACCGAGGACCAGCGCGCCGATCAACACCGGCGCCTCTGCCGACAAGCGAATCGGCATGCCCACCACGGCAGTCAAGCCGAGCTCGCGCGCCAGGTCACGCAGCGGTTGCAAGACGGCGTCGTCCGGCAGGATGGCCAGGCCCGCCGCGAGGCCGCGTTCGTAACCGGTGAGCGACAGCTCGGGAAACACCAGCAGCTGCACGTCCTGTTCAGCGGCGGCCTGCATGAAATGCTGATGGCGCAGGAGATTGGCGTGAACGTCCCCCGCGATGGAAATCGACTGGGCGGCGGCAAAGGCTGGAACGGTCATGGTTATCCTTGAAGGGTCGCGCAAGCCTGAAGTTTGTCATAACGCCCACCGGACTCAAGCCAAAGCGGACAATTGCATGGAGCCGATAGCATTTTCTGATTGAAGCGGCGTACCGCCCTCTAGTAAGCTCAGGCTCATTCATCGGAGACACACCATGTTCAATGCCCTCTCACAGCTTCCTACCGCCAGCGTCCCGCGCTCGGTTGCGGCTGCGCGGGTGAACAACGTGCAAAGTCCGGTCAGTTTTTATTTTGGGTATTGGTTTAGCCACTGGCGCGCCTGATACCCAACCGGCGCCCACTTCAACGGGTCGCCTGCCAGAGTTTCCAAACCCCCGGTCGGCCTCCCGACCGGGGGTTTTGTTTTTTCCGGCCATACATTTTTGCAGCATCGACACCTTGAGGATTGAGCCATGAACTACGCCACTTATTACCGTTACGACAGTTTTTCCGCCTGGCGATTTACCAGCCACCGCTCGGGACAGCCTGCCGCCTCCGATCGGTCACCTACCGGTGGCAAGCCTCAATTGCGGGCCAATACGGCCAATTGTCGAACACCCCAATAGGACCTGCGCGCGGGAACCAACCCGCCCCACGTCCAGGAAACCAGATCATGAATTCGTCCGTCTCCGCTTTGCCGCTGTCCACGCTCAACCCGGCCAATGAAGCCCTGACCCTGCGTCTGCCGAGCTCGTTGCAGCTCAAGCAACAACTGCCCCTCAGTACGACTTTGAGCCAGCAGGTGCATGCCCATCGCCAGGCCATTCGCGCGATCCTCGACGGTGAGGACTCCCGCCTGTTGCTGATTGTCGGCCCCTGCTCCATCCACGATCCTAAGTCCGCCCTCGAATACGCCACCAACCTGGCCCGCGTGGCCCATGAAGTCAGCGACAGCATGCTGCTGGTGATGCGCGCCTACGTCGAAAAACCGCGCACGACCGTGGGCTGGAAAGGCCTGGCCTACGATCCGCGCCTCGATGGCAGCGATGACATGGCCGCCGGCCTGACTCTGTCCCGAGAACTGATGCGCGAAATGCTGCAACTTGGCTTGCCCGTCGCCACCGAATTGCTGCAACCGATGGCCGCCAGTTACTTCGACGACCTCCTCAGCTGGGTTGCCATTGGTGCCCGCACCACCGAATCACAGATCCACCGGGAAATGGCCAGCGGCCTGGGCATGCCGGTGGGTTTCAAAAACGGCACCGATGGCGGGGTCGGCATTGCCTGCGACGCCATGCGCTCGGCGGCCTATCCCCATCGGCATTTCGGTGTCGACAGCCAGGGGCATCCGGCGATCATCCAGACCCCGGGCAATCGCGACACACATCTGGTTTTACGCGGCGGCCATCGCGGACCGAACTACGACCACCAGAGCGTCGCGCAGATCCACAGCGACCTGACCCGCCTGAGGATACCGGCGCGGATCATGGTCGATTGCAGCCACGCCAACAGCGGCAAAGACCCGCTGCGCCAGCCGCAGGTGTTCAATGACGTGCTGGAACAGCGCCTGCAAGGCAACCGCGCCCTCATCGGCATGATGCTGGAGAGTCATCTGTTCGAAGGCTGCCAGCCGCTGGGCCCGTCGATGCGCTACGGCGTATCGGTCACCGACGGTTGCCTGGGTTGGGAAGCCACCGAACAGCTGCTGCGCCAGGCCCATCGCAAACTGCAAGCGCCCGCCTGAGATCCCGCAAGCGCCCTCCTCCGGGAGGGCCTCGCTCAGCCCTGCACCTTGGAGCGCACCTGGACCGTGACCTCGCCGGATCGCTGGCTGACGTCATCCAGGCGCTCGACCTGATAAAACAGCGTCACTGATCGGCCGCGCTGCTCCTGCCAATACGCCACAGGCACGACAAAACTGAGCGCCTGACCGGCCGTGACCTCGGTGATTTCCCGCTCCTCGACATGGGCATAATTGCCATTGCACTGAAACCAGACCAGCTCGCCCGCCTCGGTCCCCGCATTTTCGATGACGACCGTCAGCCCACTCTGAAGCTCATCGACTTCCAGCACCCCATCCTCCAGCCCCAGGATCCGAGGCGCCCTCAGCGCAGGACGCACCAGCGCGCCTATGTTCAGCGATAAGGGCTCGGCACGGCGTACCGAATGTCCCTGCCGCACGACATAAACCAGGCTCAGTGCGTTGCCGACATGGGGCGCAATTTGCGAATGATCGATCCAGAACGACACCTCGCGGCCGACCGTGTGAGCCTCTATCTCCAGCACATCGCGCCAGAGTGCCTTGGCCTCCCGGCTGGCGATCAGGATCAGTCGGTCTCCCGTGGCCATTCTGAAATAGGGCCGGACGGTCAATGCCGTGCCTTCTGGCACGCGAGCCGGATCAAGGCTGCCACCCACCGCCTCCTTGGCAATGGCGGCCAGCAACTGTGACGGCGCGTCGCCGATCTGCAGTTGCAGCGGCTGCGAAACCAGCGTGGCCGGCAATTGTTTGCCGATGACTTGGTAGGAAATTTCCAGCGATCCGCCATCCAGTTCAGCGATATGTGGCTCGCGCACGACGAAAACGACATTCCGGCCAACCTGGCGCTCCGTCACGAATCGGCTTTCTTGATAACGGTAGGGTTGGGCATCCGGATTGAGCCCGTGCCAACGCAGCAACACTTCATCCCCACACGCCATCAGCGGATAAGGCTTGATGGTGATGACCACCTTCCTCCAGGCGGGGTTGATCACGCCGCCCTTGGCGGCAGGCAAATCAGGCGCAGGGAGCCTCGCTGGGGAGGTCTGCCGGGGGCGTTGGGCGGGTCGGTAAGGGTTCATGTACAGGCTCCAGTCCTTGGAATAAGGGCACCGTTCATATGACCGCGCCCGAGAACACCATTAAAACCCGACCGTCCCAAACCCACAGTCAGACAAGACAACGGCACCAGTGGTCCCTGGCGCTTGAATGCGTAGCTGCAAACCACAGGCGCTATCGGAAGTATCCAGTCACCCTTCGCTCCGTCCGACTTCTGATCGGATTCTTCCTGCTTTTTTTATTCCAGTTTCAGTGAGTCACTGCGGTTTCTTCCTACACCGCCCAACGGAAGCCTGGATTAGAGTGAGGTCGCAATCTCAACGTGAACCTCTTCGAAAAAGGTACGAACATGCAACGGAATGCAACCACTCAATTTCCCATCCTGCTGGTCCCTGGGTTGTTCGGGCTTGAGACGATCGGCGGTTTCGAATGTTTCCATGGCATCCGGCAAGCGCTGCGCACCGCTGGCGCCCGGGTGTTCATTCCTTATCTATCGGCTACCCATTGCAATGAGGCCCTCGGCGAGCAATTGCTGGCTCAGATCGATCGGGTCCTCAATGGCACCGGCGCGACCAAGGTCAATCTGATCGGCCACAGCCAAGGAGCATTGGCCGCCCGCTACGCCGGTGCACACATACCCGGAAAAGTCGCCTCGGTGACCTCGGTCAGTGGTCCCAACCAGGGCTCCGAGCTGGCGGATTTCCTGCGCAAGGCCCTCGTTCCCGGACGATTGCCAGGGCCAGTAGCAAGCAAGGTCGCCACGCTTTTTGTCGACTTCATCGCGTTGCTCACCGGCCAGACGCAGCTCCCGACCTCCACGGTCGCGGCATTGGCGGCGCTGACCACCGAGGGCGTTGGCACGTTCAACGACAAATATCCCCAGGGCCTGCCGAAAAACTGGGGCGAGAGCGGCCCGGACAAGGTCAACGGCGTGCGCTACTACTCCTGGAGCGGCACCTTGCAAGACGCGCCCGGGGCAGCGGGCGACGTGACCGACCCGCTGCGTCTTTTCTGCCGCGCCTTTGCCGAGTACTTCATCACCGAAGCCGGGCAGAACGACGGCATGGTCGGACGCTTCAGCTCGCACTTGGGCAAGGTGATTCGCTCCGACTATCCAATGGACCACATGGACGCCATCCACCAGCCGGTGGGCAAAATACGCAAGGGAGCCGACCCGATAGCGCTTTATGTGCGCCATGCCGAACGCTTGCGCAAAGCCGGCCTTTGATCGCTGCCTCACGGATTTGACGCAATTTTGACAACAACCCGTCCATGAATCCGGTAGGCTCAACACCTTTGAAAATAGCGAAAGGAAATTTCCCATGGCCAAAGCCACTGCCCGTCACATCCTGGTTTCCACCGAAGACAAGTGCAACGAACTGAAGGCCCAGATCGAAGCCGGTGCCGATTTCGCCGAAATCGCCAAAGCCAACTCTTCGTGCCCATCCAGCCGTCAGGGCGGCGACCTGGGCTCGTTCGGTCCAGGCCAGATGGTCAAGGAGTTCGACACCGTGGTATTCAGCGCACCGATCAATGTGGTCCAGGGCCCGGTGAAGACCCAGTTCGGCTACCACCTGCTGGAAGTCACCAGCCGCCAGGACTGATCCCGGTTTATCGACATAACGGCCCGCCATTCGGTGGGCCGTTGTGTTTGGGTCACGTGAGGGGCTGGCGATCCATGCGCCGCTCGCGTACAAATCGTGGTCATCGATCACCCGGCTTTAAGGCTGACAATGCGACTGGCGTTCCCTTCACTGCTATTCACTGCCGTGGCCCTGCTGGCAAGCGCCTTTGGCGCGAACGCAGCACCGCAACATGCCCTGACCGTCTACGGTGAACCGGCCAAGTACACCGAAGGCTTCGGCCACTTCGCCTACGCCAACCCCCAAGCGCCCAAGGGCGGCACCATGCGCCGCTCGGCCATCGAGATCGGTCATTTCGACCATGTCCTGCCCTATATCGACAAAGGCATCGGCGTCAGCCAGATCGATGGAATGCTCTACTCACCGCTGGCCCAGCGCTCGCTGGATGAACCCTATACCGTCTACGGCCTGGTGGCCGAGAAAATGGAGCGCGCCGAGGATGGCCTGTCCCTGCGCTTCTACCTGAACCCCAAGGCCCGTTTCGCCGATGGCAAGCCCATCACCGCACAAGACGTGCGCTACAGCTTCGAGTTGCTGATGTCCCAGGGCAGCCTGCGCTATCGCACTCAGTTCGCGGCGGTCAAAGGCGTCGAGGTGGAATCGGAGCGCACCGTTCGGTTCGACTTCAAGAACAACGAAAACCGCACCCTGCCCCTGGATATCGCCACCCTGCCGGTATTCCCCGAACACTGGTGGAAAACCCGCGACTTCGCCAACGGCGGCGGCTACGAGGCCCCATTGGGCAGTGGCCCGTACCGGGTGGGCAAGGTCGATTCCGGCCGCAGCATCACGTTCGAGCGCAACGCCGACTGGTGGGGCAAGGACCTGCCCGTCAGCCGTGGGCTCTACAACTTCGATCACTTCAGCATTGAATATTTTGGCGACACCGACGTGGCCCGCCAGGTGCTGCGCGGCGGCGCCTACGACTACAACCGTGAATTCTCCGCCACCGCCTATTCCATCGGTTATGACGGCCCGGCCCTGCACGACGGCCGCTTGCAAAAGGCTCACCTGGCCACCGAGGCGCCCCAAACCGCCCAGGGCTTTGTGTTCAACCTGCAGAAACCGCAATTCCAGGATCGCCGTGTGCGCCAAGCCCTGGCCATGCTCTGGGATTTCGAATGGAGCAACCGCCAGATGATGCGCAACCTCTATGTGCGTCAGCAGAGTTACTTCTCCAATACCGACCTGGCTGCTCGACAACTGCCTGATGCCGCCGAGTTGGCGATCCTCGAACCCTTGCGCGGGCAAATACCCGATGAAGTCTTCAGCCAGGTATTCGAAGCACCAAAAACCGACGGCAGCGGCGTGATCCGCGACAAGCAATTGCAAGCCCTGGCGCTGCTGGAACAGGCCGGCTGGAAACCCGACGGTGACCGCCTGGTGAATGCCGAGGGCGAACCGTTGAGCTTCAATTTCCTGGTCAGCCAGAACGGCATCGACCGCCTGCTGCTGCCCTACAAGCGCACCCTGGCACAGATCGGCATCGACATGAGCATCCGGCGGATCGACGCATCCCAGTACGTCAATCGCCTGATGAGCCGCGACTACGACATGATCATCACCGGCTACCCCGTCAGTACCTCGCCGGGCATGGAGCTCTACAATTATTTCGGCTCGGCCGCCGCCAACGATCCGGGGGCCAATAACTACATGGCCCTGAAGAACCCGGCTGTTGACGCGTTAATTGATGGGCTGGTCAAGGCCACGACCAAGGCCGACATGCTCCGCCACGCCCACGCCCTGGACCGCGTGCTGCAATGGAATTACTACTGGATCCCCAACTATTACCCGCCTGGCAGCTCGACCGTGTGGTGGAATCGCTTCGGCATTCCCAAGGTGCAGGCGAGCAATGAAGAAGCCATCGAGAGCTGGTGGGAAATCAGCACCACACCGCTGACCAACGAACAGATGACCGCCGAACGCATCAAGCGTGGCGCATCCGGAGGATCGCACTGATGTGGGCTTATATCGCGCGGCGCCTGCTGCTGATCATCCCGACGCTGGTGATCATCCTGCTGGTGAACTTCGTCATCGTCCAGGCCGCACCAGGCGGGCCGGTGGAACAGGCCATCGCCCATCTGCAAGGCATCGGCGGCGCCAGCGTCGGCAGTTCGGGCAATGCCATGACGGGCAATTCCCGCGCCAGCCGCGGCCTGGACCCGCAGCTGATCAAGGACATCGAAAAACAGTACGGCTTCGACAAGCCCGCCCATGAACGCCTGTGGCTGATGCTCAGCAGCTATGCCCGCCTGGACTTTGGCAAGAGCTTCTTCCGCGGCGCCACGGTCACTGACCTGATCCTGGAAAAAATGCCGGTGACCATTTCCCTCGGGCTCTGGGCGACGCTGCTCACGTATCTGGTGTCGATTCCCCTGGGCATCCGCAAGGCCGTACGCCACGGTTCCGCGTTCGACGTATGGAGCAGCACCGCGATCATCATCGGCTATGCCATGCCGGCGTTCCTCTTCGCAATGTTCCTGATCGTGGTATTCGCTGGCGGCACGTCGTTGAACTGGTTCCCGGTGCGCGGGCTGGTGTCGGAGAACTTCGAGTCGCTGTCGACCCTGGGCAAGGTCGTCGACTACTTCTGGCACCTGGTGCTGCCGGTCACGTCGCTGGTCATCGGCGGCTTCGCCACCCTGACGATCCTGACCAAGAATTCGTTCCTCAATGAAATCACCCGCCAATACGTGGTCACGGCGCGGGCCAAGGGCATGAGCGAGCGACGGGTGCTGTACGGCCACGTATTTCGCAATGCCATGCTGCTGGTGGTATCGGGCATTCCCCAGGCGTTCATTGGCGTGTTCTTTGCCGGCTCCCTGCTGATCGAGGTGATTTTTTCCCTCGATGGCCTGGGGCGCATGAGTTACGAGGCCGCCGTGTCCCGGGACTACCCGGTGGTGTTCGGCTCGCTGTTTATCTTCACGCTGTTCGGCCTGCTCATCAAACTCATCGGCGACCTCTGCTACACCTTGGTGGACCCGCGCATCGACTTCGCCGCGAGGAACGCCTGATGTTCAAGTTGTCTCCCTTGGGCCGCCGGCGTTTCGAGCGTTTCAAGAAAAATCGCCGGGGCTGGTGGTCGCTGTGGCTGTTCATCGGCCTGTTCATCCTGACCCTGGGCGGCGAACTGATCGCCAACGACAAGCCGTTGGTGGTGAGTTACCAAGGCTCGCTGTATTTCCCGGTGTTCAAGCGCTACACCGAGCAGGCGTTCGGCGGGCAGCTGCCGTTCCAGGCCGATTACCGCAGTGGCTACGTGCAGAACCTGATTCACAAGGACGGCGGCTGGCTGCTGTTTCCACCGATCCCGTTCAGTGACGACACGCCCAATTACGACCTCAACCAACCGGCGCCAAGCCCGCCCTCGTCGGTGAACTGGCTGGGCACCGATGACCAGGCCCGCGACGTGCTGGCCCGGGTGATATTCGGCGCCCGGGTGTCGATCCTGTTCGCCCTGGCCCTGACGGCCATCAGTGCGCTGATCGGCATCGCCGCCGGCGCCTTGCAAGGTTATTACGGGGGCTGGGTGGACTTGCTGGGACAACGTCTGCTGGAGGTTTGGTCCGGGCTGCCGGTGCTCTATCTGCTGATCATCTTGTCCGGCTTTGTCGAACCGAATTTCTGGTGGCTGCTGGGGATCATGGCGCTGTTTTCCTGGCTGGCCCTGGTGGACGTGGTCCGGGCCGAGTTTTTGCGCGGGCGTAACCTCGAATACGTGAAAGCCGCCCGGGCCCTTGGCCTGTCCGACCGCAAGGTGATCATGCGGCACATCCTGCCCAATGCGATGAACGCCACCCTCAGTTACCTGCCGTTCATTCTCACCGGAGCGATTTCCACCCTCACTGCCCTGGACTTCCTCGGCTTCGGCATGCCGGCCGGCAGCGCCTCGCTGGGTGAATTGATCGGCCAGGGCAAGCAGAACCTGCAAGCGCCGTGGCTGGGGCTGACGGCGTTCTTCACCCTGGCGCTGATTCTTTCCCTGTTGGTGTTTATCGGCGAAGCGTTGCGAGACGCGTTCGATCCACGCTCTTGAAAACAGCCATGAAGCGGAAACCTTGAGATGAGCGACAACCTGATCGAAATCCGCGACCTGAGCGTGGCCTTCAACGACAACACCGTGGTGCGCAACCTGTGTCTGGACATCCGCCCCGGCGAATGCCTGGCGCTGGTGGGCGAGTCCGGCTCCGGCAAATCGGTGACCGCCCACTCGATCCTGCAATTGCTGCCCGAAACCGGAACCCGCACCACTGGCAGCATTCGCTATCGCGACCAGGAGTTGGTGGGGGCCGAAGCCACGACCTTGCGAGAGCTGCGCGGCAATCGGATCGCGATGATCTTCCAGGAGCCGATGACCTCGCTGAATCCGCTGCACAGTGTTGAAAAGCAGATCGGCGAAACCTTGATGCTGCACAGAGGCCTGGGCGGCAAGGCGGCGCGCCTACGCATTCTGGAGTTGCTCGCCCTGGTCGGCATCCAGAAACCCGCCGAGCGGCTCAAGGCCTACCCCCACCAACTGTCGGGCGGCCAGCGGCAACGGGTGATGATCGCCATGGCCCTGGCCTGCGAGCCGGAACTGTTGATCGCCGACGAACCGACCACCGCGCTGGATGTGACCGTACAGCGCAAGATTCTGCTGCTGCTCAAATCCCTGCAAAAACGCCTTGGCATGTCGTTGCTGCTGATCAGTCACGATTTGAACCTGGTGCGCAGCATCGCCCAACGGGTCTGCGTGATGAAGTCCGGGGAAATCGTCGAGCAGGCGCCTTGCGAAACCCTCTTCAGCGCGCCGAAACATCCCTACAGTTGCGAGCTGCTGCACGCCGAACCGGAAGGCGAAGCCCTGCCCCGGGACGAACGGGAAGACGTGTTGCAGGTGCAGGACCTGCGGGTGAGTTTTGCCCTGGGCGGCGGGCTGTTCCGCCGCAAGGAATACCTGCGCGCGGTGGACGGCATCAGCCTGAGTATCCAGCGCGGCAAGACCCTGGGTATCGTTGGGGAGTCCGGCTCCGGCAAATCCACCCTCGGCCAGGCGATCCTGCGGTTGATCGAATCCGAAGGCAGCATCCGCTTCCAGAACGAGCCCCTCGACCAGCTCTCGCAAAAAGCCCTGCGCCCTTGGCGCAAGCAGATGCAGGTGGTGTTCCAGGACCCGTTCGGCAGCCTCAGCCCCCGGATGTCGGTGCAGCAGATCATCAGCGAAGGCCTTGAGGTTCATCAACCCTCCAGTCCCGCGCAATGTGAAGCCCGGGTGATCCAGGCTCTCCAGGAAGTCGGCCTCGACCCCCAGACCCGCCATCGCTACCCACACGAATTTTCCGGCGGACAGCGCCAACGCATCGCCATTGCCCGGGCGCTGGTGCTCAAGCCGGCGCTGATACTGCTGGACGAACCGACCTCGGCCCTGGACCGCACGGTGCAAAAGCAAGTGGTCGCCCTGCTCCGTCAGCTCCAGGCGAAGTACGACTTGACCTACCTGTTCATCAGCCATGACCTGGCGGTGGTCCGCGCCCTGGCCCACGACCTGATCGTGATCAAGGACGGCAAAGTGGTCGAGCAAGGCGCCAGCCATGAAGTCTTCAACTCGCCTCAGCACCCCTATACCAAAGAGCTGCTGGCGGCGGCGCTGCCCAGGTAAAAGCCCGCGTTAATCCTGATGCGGTTCATTGGAAAAGAATGACGGTCCTGTGGCGAGGGAGCTTGCTCCCGCTCGGCTGCGAAGCAGTCGTAACCGGCGGGTACGGGTGTGCCTGATGCTCCGCATTGGGCAGGTTTTGGGACCGCTTCGCGGCCCAGCGGGAGCAAGCTCCCTCGCCACGGGTTTGTCGATTGCCTTAAGTGAACAGCTTTACGCTTTTATCCAGTGTTTAGCTGCGGCGCTGATCCAGCGCCAAGGCAAATTCGCCGATTGCTTCCACCACCTGCTGCGCCCCTCGGTGAATGTCGAGGATGACCGTGCCCGCCTGGTTCGCCAGCGTCACGCCCTGCTCGGCCTTGAGCGTGCTGGACTGCATGCTGGTCACCGCTTGCCGGGCCAGGTCGCGGTTCTTGCCGACGACTTCGGTGATGGCCACCGTTGCCTGGCTCGTGCGCCGTGCCAGGTTGCGAACTTCATCGGCGACCACGGCGAAACCGCGTCCCTGCTCCCCCGCTCGCGCCGCTTCGATGGCCGCATTGAGTGCAAGCAAGTTGGTCTGTTCGGCAATACCTCGGATGGCATCGACGATGCTGCCGATTTCCTCGGACTGGGCGCTCAAGGCGCTGATTCCCGTGGCCACTTGCTGGAGTTCGTCGGCGATGCTTTGCACGATGGTCACTGTCTGCTGCACAACCGCAGTGCCCAGCTGGGTGTGCTCATCCGTCTGCCGGGACGTCTCGAACGCCAACCGCGCCGCATTTGATTCAGTCTGGCGTTGCTCGACCTCACGGGTGTAATCGGTGGCGAACTTGACCACCCCATACAACCGGCCCTGAGCATCGTAGAGCGGGTTGTACGTCGCCTGCAGCCAGACCGTGGCGCCGTGTTTGTCGATACGCTGGAACAGACCGGTCATGTACTCGCCACGATTCAGTCCGGCCCAAAAATCTCGATATGCCCCGCTATCAACCTCGCTGGGCTTGCAGAACAGGCGATGATGCTGACCGCAAACTTCCTCCAGCCGATAGCCCATGACCTTGAGGAAATTGGCATTGGCCCGCACCACCTGGCCACTCAAGTCGAATTCGATAACCGCCATGGACCGGTCAATCGCTTGCCTGAAGCTGGATTCGGTCTGGCTGCGAAGGATGCGCTCGCTGACATCATGGGCCACTCCAATGATGCGCTGCAGGTTGCCATCCTGGTCGAGCACCGGCATGTAGCTGGCCTCCACCCACAGCCAGCGCCCATCGCGGGTCAGGTGCAAGAACTGCGCTTCGACTCGCTGCCCCTGCCCAACCTGCTGCCACAGCGCGGCGTATTCCCGGCTGCGTGCATAAGCGGGCTCACAGAACATCCGATGATGCTTGCCTTGAATCTCTCCGAACGCGTAGCCCGCCATGCTCAAGAACAGCGAATTGGCGCTGAGCACGTGCCCCGCCGGATCGAATTCAATGATCGCCATCGCTTGATGGAAAGCGGCCCGTTCGGCCTCTAGGGCGGCCTGCCTGGCCTGGATCGGGTGCAAGGTTTCCTGATGCTTGCGAGTGCGAATGAACATGGGTACCGCTCCGGAAACGTAAAGTGCCTGGCCGTAGGCATCGCACGACACGATGCCTTGTTCGCTTAAGAGGAGCCATTAAGCCACTATCTCTCGATAAATTGTACAATTTTAAATATTTGTACAATTAAATTGCGCAGCAAGGCCAGTCCGGTCATGCGCGCGGCGCTCAATGCCAGCCGATTTTCCAGCGCTTGTCATCCCGCAGCTCAGACCAGTCGAATAGCTCCACCCGCTGGCTGTGTACGGCCTGAAGCTCGACTTGAACAGGGACACCGGCCTCGTCACAGATCAGTTGGGTGACCAGGAAATGCTTTTCTCGATTGGCCGGCTGGCAGGCCGTCCATTTGGAAAGCTTCAGCTTACGGGGATTGAATGCGTTCACACGTTCTCCATACAGGGCAGGAAATCCGAACGCGATCATGTACACAAACCGTTATCTGTACAAGTTAACCGGACAGATAACGGGACAGTTTCGATCCAGCGATTTCCCCCGGCATAATGCAGCTCTTGGCAATCCTTCACCCGAGGCTGCCGGCAAACCCCTTGGAAATGCCCGATGAACCCCACCGAAAGCCTCAAGGACTACAAGCGCGTACGCACGCTGGCGATCCGCTCCTTATTCGAGATCATCGAGCAATCCAGCGAGGGCACGGTGATTGTCGACCGCGATGCGAACATCGTCTGGATGAACGAGCGCTACGCCCGACGCTTCGGCCTGAATTCGGCACAGGAGGCGATTGGCCGGGCTTGCGAAAGCGTGATCCCCAGCAGTTTGCTGCGTGAAGTGGTGCGCACCGGGCGGCCGATCCTGCTGGACATGCAAGACACGCCCAAGGAACCGCTGGTGGTCATGCGCCTGCCGATCCACGACAGCGCCGGCGCGGTGATCGGCGCCATCGGCTTCGCCTTGTTCGATGAGTTGCGCAGCCTGTCGCCGATGCTCAAGCGCTACTTGAGCATGCAGGAAGAACTGGCCTCCACCCGTTCGCTGCTACGGGCGCGGCAGACCAAATACAACTTCGCCCATTTCATTGGCACGAGCAGCGCCGGACTCGAAGTCAAGCGTCGCGCCCGACGCAGCGCCAGCGCAGATTCACCGGTACTGCTACTCGGCGAAACCGGCACTGGCAAGGAATTGCTGGCCCAGGCGATCCACAGTGCTTCACCGCGAGCACACAAGGCATTCGTCAGCATCAACAGCGCGGCGATTCCCGAATCCCTGCTGGAGGCCGAATTCTTCGGCACTGCCCCTGGCGCCTTTACCGGCGCCGACCGCAAGGGCCGCGCTGGCAAGCTGCAGATTGCCCAGGGCGGCACGCTGTTTCTGGATGAGATCGGCGACATGCCGTTGCCCCTGCAAAGCAAGTTGCTGCGGGTGCTCCAGGAAAAGGAATACGAACCGGTTGGCTCCAACGAGGTGCTGCAAAGCGACGTGCGCGTGATCGCTGCCACATCCACCGATCTGGAAGCGGCCATCAAGCGCGGAGAGTTTCGCGCCGACCTGTATTACCGCCTGAATGTACTGCCAATCCAGGTTCCGCCGCTGCGCGAACGCCTGGATGACCTGCCCGCCCTGAGCGAAGCGATCCTTGAAGAGCTGCGCAGCCAGCACGAACTGAACCACGATGCCCTCGCCTTGCTGGCCCAACACGCTTGGCCCGGCAACATCCGCGAACTGCGCAACGTGCTGGAACGGGCAGCGTTGCTCAGCGATGACTTGGTGCTCACTGCGGCCGATATCCGCGCGGCCATCGGCACCTTCACCCCAGTCACCCGCGACACGAGCCCGCACCTCGACGCCTTGCCCCACGAAACCTTCAGCCAGGCACGGGCGCGATTCGACCGGCAACTGATCGAAACCACCCTCGCGCAATGCGGGGGCAAGGTGGTTGAAGCGGCTGAGCGATTGGGGTTGGGACGGTCGACGCTGTACAAGAAAATGGTGGCGCTGGGGATTGCAGAGTCTCAATAACGAGACGTCGATCTCCAAACGTAGACAGATCATCTTGTAAGCGTTTTACGCTTATCGCGAGCGAGCTCGCTGCCACAGGAGGCGGTGTCTTCCTGGAATACCCCGTCCCCCTGTGGGAGCGAGCTCGCTCGCGATGAAGCCCGCATAGCCACGCAAATCTCAAATCAGAGACAAAACTCGAAATACACACCGCAATATTTACCAATCTCCTTATATTTCAAATAGTTACCAACCTGGCACAAAACTCGCTAGAGCCTCTCCCAAGCTTCATCACAACAATAACAATCCCCAGGAGACACACCATGAGTGTGATCATTGCCTTGGCAGCCCTCACGCTGCTGATGGTCGCCGCCTACCGTGGCTACAGCGTCATTCTTTTTGCCCCCATCGCCGCCCTCGGCGCCGTCCTGCTGACTGACCCTTCCGCCGTCGCCCCTGCGTTCACTGGGGTGTTCATGGACAAAATGGTCGGGTTCATCAAGCTCTACTTCCCGGTGTTCCTGCTCGGCGCGGTGTTTGGCAAGCTGATCGAGTTGTCGGGCTTCTCGCGCTCCATCGTCGCCGCGGCGATTCGTTTGCTGGGCACGCGCCAGGCCATGTTGGTGATCGTGCTGGTCTGCGCCTTGCTGACTTACGGCGGTGTGTCGCTGTTCGTCGTCGTGTTCGCGGTCTATCCATTTGCCGCCGAGATGTTCCGCCAGAGCAATATTCCCAAGCGCTTGATCCCGGCCACCATCGCCCTTGGCGCATTCTCGTTCACCATGGACGCCCTGCCCGGCACGCCGCAGATCCAGAACATCATCCCCAGCACCTTCTTCAACACCACCGCCTGGGCCGCGCCGTGGCTGGGTGTAATCGGCACGCTCTTTGTGTTCAGCCTCGGCATGCTGTTTTTGCAACGCCAGCGCAACAAGGCCCAGCGCCTGGGTGAAGGCTATGGCACGCAACTGCGCAACGAGCCGGAAACCGCCGAAGACATCAAGCTGCCCAACCCATGGATCGCTGTGTCGCCCTTACTGGCGGTGGGGATCATGAACCTGCTGTTCACCCAGTGGATCCCGCAGTGGTACGGTAAGACCCATAGCCTCGCGCTGCCAGGCATGGCCGCACCGGTGACCAGCGATATCGCCAAGCTCACTGCGATCTGGGCCGTGCAGGCGGCGCTGCTGGTGGGGATCATCATGGTGTTGCTGTTTGGCTTTCGCGCCATTCGCAGCAAGCTGGCCGAAGGCAGCAAGAGCGCGGTGGGCGGTGCCTTGCTGGCGGCGATGAACACCGCTTCTGAATACGGTTTCGGTGCGGTGATCGCCTCGCTGCCGGGCTTCCTGGTCTTGGCCGATTGGCTCAAGAGCATCCCCAACCCGCTGGTCAACGAAGCGGTGACCGTGACGCTGCTGGCGGGCATTACCGGCTCTGCGTCGGGCGGCATGAGCATCGCCCTGGCGGCGATGTCCGAGAGCTTCATCAGCGCCGCCCACGCCGCCAACATTCCCTTGGAAGTGCTGCACCGGGTTGCGGCCATGGCCAGCGGCGGCATGGACACCCTGCCCCACAACGGCGCGGTGATTACCCTGCTGGCAGTGACCGGGCTGACCCACCGTGAAGCCTACAAAGACATCTTCTGTATTACGCTGATCAAGACCCTGGCGGTCTTCGTCGTGATCAGCGTGTTTTACGCCACTGGCATCGTGTGAGGTTCCCATGACAACCCTTCTTTCGGGCAAGACTGCCCTGGTCACCGGCTCCACCAGTGGCATCGGCCTGGGCATCGCCCTGAGCCTGGCCAAGGCCGGTGCCAACCTGATCCTCAATGGTTTCGGCGATGCCTCGGCGGTGATCGCCGAAGTGAAGCAGTTCGGTGGCAAGGTCGGCCATCATCCAGCCGATGTCAGCGACCCGGCGCAGATCGCCGACATGCTCGCCTACGCCGAGCGTGAGTTCGGCGGCGTGGACATCCTGGTGAACAACGCCGGGATCCAGCACGTGGCTGCCGTGGAAGACTTTCCGGTAGAGCGCTGGGATTCGATCATCGCCATCAACCTGTCCTCGGTGTTCCACGCCACCCGCCTGAGCCTTCCCGGCATGCGCGCCAAGGGCTGGGGACGGATCGTCAACGTCGCCTCGGTGCATGGCCAGGTCGGCTCAGTCGGCAAGGCGGCGTATGTCGCGGCCAAGCATGGGGTGATCGGCCTGACCAAGGTGGTCGGCCTGGAAACCGCCACTACCAACGTCACTTGCAACGCCATCTGCCCCGGTTGGGTGTTGACACCGTTGGTGCAAAAGCAGATCGATGATCGCATCGCCGCAGGGGTCGATCCGCAACAGGCCCAGCACGACCTGCTGGCCGAAAAGCAGCCGTCCCTGGAGTTCGTCACCCCGCCGCAGTTGGGCGAGCTGGTCCTGTTCCTGTGCAGCGAAGCCGGCAGCCAGGTACGCGGCGCGGCGTGGAATATTGACGGTGGGTGGTTGGCTCAGTAACACCACCACCCTCTGGCGAACATGCTGTTTGTGGCGAGGGAGCTTGCTCCCTCGCCACATAAAGCACCTTGTGCTGCAATGCTCGTAAGCCCATAAAAACACAAGAGGCACCCCATGTCCGACATCCTCTGGCAACCCAGCCCCGAACGCATCGCCCAGTCGCGCATGAACGCCTTTGGCCAGTTCGTCAACGCGCGGCACTCTCTGCGACTGAGCGATTATCCGGCCCTGCACGCCTGGAGCATCGAGCAGCGCGAAGCGTTCTGGCAGGCCATCGTCGATTACTTCGACATCCGTTTTCACCAGGCGCCTACCCAGGTTCTGCTGGAAGACCCACAGATGCCCAGCGCCCGGTGGTTCCCGGGGGCGACGCTGAACTTCGCCGAACATTTGCTGCGGCGTCGCGACGAAGCGGTGGCCGTGGTCGCCCTCGCCGAGAACGGCGACCAGGAACAACTGACCTGGGCCGAACTCGCCGCCCATGTCGCCGGCCTGCAAAGAAGCCTGAAAGCCGCTGGCGTGACCCAGGGCGATCGAGTCGCTGCCTGCATGCCCAACACCTGGCAGACCCTGGTGGGCATGCTTGCCACCACCAGCCTGGGGGCGATCTGGTCCTGTTCTTCGCCGGATTTCGGCACTCAGGGCGTGATCGATCGCTTCGGCCAGATCGAGCCCAAAGTCCTCATCACCTGCGCCGGGTATCGTTACGCCGGCAAGGTCATTGACCAACGGCCCAAGGTCAATGAAATCCTCGAACGGCTGCCGTCGCTGCAACAACTGATCGTGTTGCCATATGCAAAACCCGACGCCAGCGTCGACGATTTCAAGACGTCAGCCAATGTCGCGCTATGGGACGGGTTTTATCAAAGTGGTGGCGAGCCGGAATTCACCAGCGTTCCTTTTGCCCATCCGCTGTACATCCTGTATTCCAGCGGTACGACCGGCGTGCCGAAATGCATCATCCACGGCACCGGTGGCGTACTGCTGCAGCACGTCAAGGAACATGGCCTGCATGTCGACCTCGGTCCCGAGGACCGGCTGTTCTATTACACGACCTGCGGCTGGATGATGTGGAACTGGCTGGTGTCGGCCCTCGCCGTGGGCAGCGCCGTGGTGCTTTACGACGGCTCGCCGTTCCACCCGGGGCCCGAGCGCCTGCTGGACGTGATCGATCAGCAACGCATCAGTGTGTTCGGCACCAGCCCCAAGTTCCTCGCCGCCTTGGAAAGCGAGGGCCTGAAGCCCCGGCAGACACACCGCCTGGACAGCCTGAAAACCATTCTGTCCACCGGTTCGGCATTGGCGCCCCATAGCTACGATTACGTCTACCGCGACATCAAGCCCGACGTTTGTCTGGCCTCGATGTCCGGCGGCACCGACATCGTCTCGTGCTTCGTCAATGGCAACCCGTTGTCGCCGGTACGCCGGGGCGAGATGCAGGGCAAGAGCCTGGGCATGGCGGTGCAGGTGTGGAACGAGGCCGGCCAAGCGGTGATGGGTGAAAAAGGCGAGCTGGTGTGCACCCGGCACTTCCCGGCCATGCCCATTGGCTTGTGGAACGACCCTGGGCAGGAAAAACTTCGCGCGTCCTATTTCAGTCAATTTCCCAGTGTTTGGGCCCAAGGCGATTACGCCGAAGAATTGCCCCACGGCGGCCTGCTGATCCACGGACGCTCCGACGCCGTGCTCAACCCCGGTGGCGTGCGCATCGGCACGGCGGAAATTTATCGGCAGGTGGAAAAGGTCGAGCAGGTGCTGGACAGCGTCGCCATCAGCCAGCAATGGCAAGGCGATGTGCGGGTGGTGCTGTTCGTACGCCTGCGCGAGGGCGTGGCATTGGATGAAGCCTTGGCGCAGCAGATTCGCCAGGTCATCCGCGCCAACACCACGCCACGGCATGTGCCGGCGAAAATCCTGGCGGTCAGCGATATTCCACGGACCATCAGCGGCAAGGTAGTAGAACTGGCGGTGCGTAACGTGGTGCATGGCGAAGTGGTGAAAAACACCGATGCATTGGCCAATCCCGAGGCGCTGGAACAGTTTCGGGATCGGGTGGAGCTTGCGAGCTGACCGTTAGCGCTTTGTTGGCCTTGACTGCCTCTTCGCGAGCAAGCCCGCTCCCACAGTGGTCCGCTGTGGGAGCGGGCTAGCTCGCGAAGAACGATAACGCGGTATTTCTATCAAGCAATCAGTCCACCAACCCCCACTCACCCGCCGCCGGGTCGGGTGGAGGTACCGCACCCGACTCGGCATGCAGCTTCAAACGCAAGCGCAGGTTGTTCGCCGAGTCAGCATTCTTCAGTGCCTCTTCTTCATCGATGGCCCCTTCCAGCACCAGGTTGAACAAGGCGTGGTCGAAGGTCTGCATCCCCAGTTCCTCTGATTTCTCCATGATGCCCTTGAGCTCGCCGAATTCGTTGCGTCGGATCAAATCGGCCACCGTGGGCGAACCCAGCATGACCTCCACGGCCGCCCGGCGCTGGCCGTTGCGGGTACGCACCAGGCGCTGGGAGACGAAAGCCTTGAGGTTGTTGCCCAGGTCGTTGAGCAGTTGCGGCCGGCGCTCCTCGGGAAAGAAATTGATTACCCGGTCCAGGGCCTGGTTGGCGTTATGGGCATGCAGCGTGGAAATCACCAGATGCCCGGTGTCGGCGAAGGCCAGGGCGTGTTCCATGGTTTCGCGATCGCGAATTTCGCCGATCAGCACCACGTCCGGCGCCTGGCGCAAAGTGTTCTTCAGGGCGGCATGGAAGCTGCGGGTGTCGACACCGACTTCCCGCTGGTTGATGATCGATTTCTTGTGCCGGTGGATATACTCCACAGGATCTTCAATGGTGATGATATGGCCGCTGCTGTTGCGATTGCGGTAGTCGATCAATGCCGCCAGGGACGTGGACTTGCCAGACCCCGTCGCACCGACGAACAGTATCAAGCCCTGCTTCTGCATGACGGTGTCGAGCAATACCTTGGGCAGCTTGAGGTCCTCGAAACGCGGGATGTCCAGCTTGACGTTGCGTATCACCATGGACACGTCATTGCGCTGCTTGAAGATATTGACCCGGAACCGTCCGACACCCGCCAGGGAAATGGCCAGGTTCATTTCCAGCTCCCGATCGAACTCAAGGCGCTGTTCGGCGTCCATCAAAGACTCGGCGAGCCTGGCAATGTCGCCGACCTTGAAGGCCTGGTTACCCAAGGGCTTGAGCACCCCCTCGAAACGCGCACACGGTGGCGCGCCGGTGGACAGATAAAGGTCGGAGCCATCCTGGCTCGCCAGGGTGCGCAACAAAGGATCGATTTCCATGGACTGAAACTTCCGCGAGACATCAATGAAACAAGCCGACCCGAGTATGGAAAACCTCACACCAGCCCGCGCTTACCTTATCCAGAGGATAGTAGACGCCATAGCACCGACATGATTTCCAGGGATTTTGTAATGAATGCAACACCCAACGGCAGCGAAACACAGCGTCTGCTTGACCGCCTGGACTGGGCCTCCACACCGCTGGGCGCTGCCGATACCTGGCCGCAGAGCCTGCGAACCGCCGTGGACATCGTGTTTCACTCGCCCATGCCGATGGCCTTGCTGTGGGGCGCCGAGCTGTCCCACCTCTACAACGACGCCTTCGCCCGACTGGCCGGCGACAAGCACCCGCGGGCGTTCGGCCAGCCGACCCATACGGCGTGGCCCGAACTCAGGGGCGTGACCGAGGCGATCTATCACCGCGTGTTGCAGGGCCAGACCCATAGCAGTCGCGATCAACGATGGCGCGTGCCATTCGCCGGTCGCCTCTGCGACGTTTGGCTGGACCTGACCTACAGCCCGGTGCGCGACGAAAGCGGCGCCGTCGCCGGGATTCTGATCACGGCCATCGAGACCAGCGAGCGACGACGCCTGGCCCTGGAATTCGAGCGACGTTCCGAGGCCAGCCTCAAGGCCCAGCAGGAAAGCGAGGAACGGCTGCAACTGGCCTTGGCGGCCGCCGATGCACTGGGCACCTGGGATTGGGACATCAGCGAAGACCGATTCATCGCCGACACGCATTTCGCCCTGTTGCATGGCGTCGACCCGAATCTGTCGCGCCAGTTGCCCATCAGCGCCTACCTCGAAGGCGTCCACCCCGAAGACCGGGCCATGGTTGCTCGCAGCATCAAGCATTGCATTACCCACGGCACCGAATATGCCGAGGAATACCGGCTGTTGCAGCCCGACAGTGAAATGCGCTGGGTTTACGTGCGCGGGCGTTGCTACAAGGATCGGCACGGCCGGCCCAAGCGTTTCCTCGGCGCGGCCCTGGACCTGACCGAACGCAAGCGCACCGAGCAGGCCCTGCGCCAGAGCCAGACCGAACTGCAATTGATCATCAATGCCATGCCAATCCTGATCAGCTACGTGGACCGCGACCAGCGGTTCCGGCTGAACAACAGTGCCTACCTGGACTGGTACGGCCTGACCCCGCAGGAGCTCTACGGCAAGACCATTCGCGAGGTGCTGGGCGAAGAAGCCTACGCGGCCCGCGCCGCGCAGATCGCCGGGGCGCTGGCGGGCAAGCCGTGCAGCTTCGCCATACAGTCGGCCCACCGCGACGGACGTCCGCGCCACGCGCTGACCAACTACCTGCCGCGCCGGGGATCGGACGGGGCGGTGAACGGTTTCTACATCTTTGTCATCGATGAGACCGAGCGCAAGAAAACCGAGGAAGCGTTGCGCAACCTCAACGAAACACTGGAAGAGCGGGTCATCGCCCGTACCCAGCAACTGGCCGAGGCCAACCACCGGCTGCAAAGCGAGATGTTCGAACGCGAACGCGCCGAAGAAGCCCTGCGCCACGCCCAGAAGATGGAAGCCGTGGGCCAGCTCACCGGCGGCATCGCCCACGACTTCAACAACATGCTCACCGGCATTCTGGGCAGCCTCGACCTGATCCAGCGCTATATCGCCAATGGCCGCGCCGACGAGATCGGCCGTTTCACCGAGGCGGCGGTGTCCTCGGCCAACCGCGCCGCAGCCCTGACCCATCGGCTGCTGGCTTTTTCTCGCCGCCAATCCCTGGATCGCAAACCGCTGGACGGCAACGAGCTGGTGCAATCACTCGAAGACCTGCTCAGGCGCACCACCGGGGAACACATTGTGTTGCGCCTGCAATTGGCCAATGAGCTGTGGCCGGTCAGCACCGATGCCAGCCAGTTGGAAAACGCCCTGCTCAACCTGGTCATCAACGCCCGGGACGCCATGCCAGACGGCGGCGAATTGGTGATCGAGACCGCGAACGTCTACCTCGACGGCAGCGATATCAGCACCCTGGAGCCGGTCAAGGCCGGCGATTACGTGATGATTGCCGTCAGCGACAACGGCAGCGGCATGACGCCGTCGGTGCTGGCCAAGGCCTTCGATCCGTTCTTTACCACCAAGCCCATCGGCCAGGGCACCGGCCTGGGGCTGTCGATGATCTACGGGTTCGCGCAGCAGTCCGGCGGTCATTTGCACCTGGACAGCGTGCCGGGACAGGGCACCCGGGTGCAGTTGTATCTGCCACGGTTGCACGTTACGCCCGCTGAGCCAGCGACAACGCCAGGCAAGCTCGAGGTACCGGCGGCGATCGCCGGGGAAACGGTCCTGCTGGTGGAAGACGAGCCCGCGGTGCGCATGCTGGTGCTGGATCTGTTGAACACCCTCGGCTACACCGCCCTGGAAGCCCAGGACGCCAAGACGGCGCTGCCAATGCTCGAATCAGGCCGGCGTATCGACCTGCTGGTGACCGATGTCGGCTTGCCGGGCATGAACGGCCGGCAACTGGCGGAGATCGCTCGCCAGCACCGGCCAGGCCTCAAAGTCCTGTTCATGACCGGTTATGCGCAGAAAGCCGCTGAACGGGAGGCGTTCCTGGAACAGGGCATGGACATGGTCGCCAAGCCTTTCACCCTGGATCTGCTGGCGAACAAGATTCGACGGATGATCAACCATGGCAGCTGACTTGAGGCATAATCGCCGCCCCGCTGCCCTCCACCGCTCAGGTCACCGCTGCAATGAAAGCCCAAGCCCGCCATATCCTGGTGAAAACCGCCGAAGAAGCCGAACAGCTCAAGCAACGCATCGCCAAGGGCGAAGCCTTCGATGTGCTGGCCAAGAAATACTCCACCTGCCCCTCCGGCAAACGCGGCGGTGACTTGGGCGAAGTGCGACCGGGGCAGATGGTCGGCGTGATCGATGCGGTGATTTTCAAGAAGCCGCTGCGGGTCGTGCATGGGCCGATCAAGAGCAAGTTTGGCTATCACCTGGTGCAGGTGTTTTATCGGGATTGAACGATGGTGCGCTAACAACATTGATTATGTGGCGAGGGAGCTTGCTCCCGCTGGGCTGCGAAGCAGGCCCCAACAAACAGAAACGGCTGCTGCGCAGCCGAGCGGGAGCAAGCTCCCTCGCCACAGGACACACCCAATTTCCGGTGTAGTCAGTCCTTGGGCATCAACGCCCCCGGCACCTGGATCACCCGGCTCGCCAGCCAGTGCCCCGCCTCGGCCGCCTCCCGCGGACTGCCGCCCAGCAAGCGACTCGCCAGGTACGCAGCGCTGAAAGAGTCTCCCGCCGCCGTGGTGTCCACCACGCGTTCGACCCGCTGGGCGGGGACCTCATAGAACTTGCCATCGCAACGAATCAGACACGCCTGCGCGCCGCGCTTGAGCACTACTTCCGGGGTGCCTAACTGCCCATAAGCAGTAAATACCGCGTCAACATCGGCATACCCGAACAACGCCTGCTCATCCTCCACCGTCAGCAGCGCGAGTTCCACATAAGGCAGGACACTGCGATAGGCCGCGCGGGCAGCTTCGACGCTGGTCCAAAGCCTGGGCCGGTAGTTGTTGTCAAACACCACCTGCGCCCCGCGCCGACGCGCTTCGATCAGGGTTTCGATGAGCCTGGCACGCCCCTGTTCGCCAAGCACCGCCAGGGTGATGCCACTGAAATACAGCATGTCGTAATCCGGCAGCGCCGCGAGGATCGGTCCGGCAGCCGCCGTGGTAAAGCATTCGCGCACCGCCGCCTCGTTGCGCCAGTACAGGAACCGCCGCTCGCCCGCCGCATCGGTCTGGATGCAGTACAACCCCGGCAAGCGCCCAGGCAAACGCTGGACCCGTTCCAGGCCGATATTCTCCGCGGCCCACGCCTGGCACATGGCGTCACTGAAACTGTCGTCGCCCAGGGCCGTGACGTAATCCACCGAGCCCTTGTCACCCAAGGCGCGGGACAGGTACACGGCGGTGTTCAGGGTATCGCCGCCGAAGCTCTGTTGCAGGCTGCCGTCGGCGCGTTGTTGCAGTTCGATCATGCATTCGCCGATCAGGGCGATGCGGGGTTTTGGGTTGGGTGTACTCATGGATGATCCTGATGTTCCGGTGGTGTCTTACAGGCCGCCTTCGCGAGCAAGCCCGCTCCCACAGGGGATTTTTGGCGAACACAAACTCTGCGTTCACGCCCGTCCACATGTGGGAGCGGGCTTGCTCGCGAAAGCCGCGACTCGGTCTCAAGCCCTAGAAGCAAGTCTCCATGCTCTCCACCACCCGCAACCCCTCATCCACCAGGCACCCCACCCGCCATTTGTCGAACGTCAGGCACGGATGCGAAGTACCGAACGAAATGATATCGCCCACGCGCAACTCAACCCCCGGCGCCACGGTCATGAACGCATGCTGGTCCATCACCGCCGTCACCTGGCACTTGCTCACGTCGTCACCGGCCACCGAATCCGAGCCAGGCTTGTAACGCTTGAGCGGCACCGGCAACCCAGCGTCGTAGGCCACGTCGCGCTTGCCCAGGGCGATCACCGCGAAGCCAGGCTCCGGCAGCGATTGCACGTGGGCCCAGACTTCCAGGGCCGGGCGCAGGCCTTCGTGCAGGTCGCTACGGCGCTCCAGCACGCAGCACTGGGCTTCTTTGTAGATGCCATGGTCGTGGGCGACATAGCTGCCCGGGCGCAGCACGCTGAGGAAACGTCCGTGGGCATTCTGGACTTCGAAGGACTCGGCGATCAGGTCGTACCAGGCCGAGCCCGAGGCGGTAATGATCGGTTTATCGATGGCGAACGCGCCGCTGTCCTGCAACTGCACCGCCAGCCGCACCAAGGACGCGGCGAAGGCGCGGATACCGCTGACGGCATGATCACCGTGAATCACCCCTTCGTAACCTTCGATACCGGTCAGCGCCAGCGCCGGCTGGCTGCGGATCGCCTCGGCCAGGGCCAGCACTTCGGCTTCAGTCCGGCAACCGCAACGCCCGCCGAGCACACCGTATTCGATCATCACGTTCAGCTTCACGCCACGAGCGGCAAAAAAAGCGCCCAGGTCAGCGACGTTGTCCGGATGGTCGACCATGCAGTGAAATTCGAACGCCGGATCCACCAGCAAATCGGCGATCAGCGCCATGTTCGGCGCTCCCACCAGTTGGTTCGCCATCAACACCCGGCGTACCCCGTGGGCGTACGCGGCGCGGGTCTGCACGGCAGTGGCAAGGGTCAGGCCCCAGGCGCCGGCATCGAGTTGGCGGCGAAACAATGCGGGGGTCATGCTGGTCTTGCCGTGGGGCGCCAGTTCGGCGCCGCTGCCTGTGACGAAGGCCTGCATCCAGCGAATGTTGTGCTCCAGCGCCTCGCGGTGCAGCACCAGAGCCGGCAAGCTGACGTCCTTCAGCAGGTGGGCGCCGGTGATGGCGGCGCCCTTCTCGACGGCGGCATTAAGAATGGCAGAAGACATGTTCGAACTCCTTGCAGACGGCCGCTGGCAGCCGTTGCTGTCTATTCATTGATGCGACGGGCCAGGTTGTTGGCGCTTTCGATCAGCACCCGGCGGTAGTCGGCGTAATTGTTCTTGGCGTCGGCCCGGGGGGCGACAATGCATAAGGTCGCGATGGCCACGCCGTTGGGGTCTTTGACCGGTGCGGCGAAGCAGTGGGTGAAGGTGTCGGCGACACTGTCGAAAGAGAAAAAACCGTCGAGGCCGGCCTGGCGGATTTCCTTGAGGAATTGTTCCAGGGGCAGGCGCTCGCCGTCCGGCAGGATGAAGTCGTCGGGGTCAATCAAGTCGACGATCTGCTGGTCGCTCAAATGCGCCAGCAACAGGCGACCGGACGCCGTCCACGGGATCGGCGCGTTCTCGCCAATGTCCGATGAGATGCGGAAATGCCGCTCGCCTTCCTTCATCAGCGCCACGGTATATTTGCGCCCGTTGAGCAGGCACATCTGCGCGGTTTCCCGGGTCTGGCTGACGATTTCCTGCAGGGCGTGATCGGCCTCGCGGCTCAGGTCGAAATGCCGCAAGTGTGCCTGGCCGAGGAAATACAATTGTCGCCCAAGGTAGACGTGGCCGTCCTTGCCGACCGGTTCCAGGATGCGCCGCTCAAGCAGCGACGCGACCAGTTCGTAGACCGTGGACTTGGGGCTGCCGATGCCGCTGGCGATATCGTTCGGGCGCAGCGGCTGGCCGATTTCCTTGAGAAAATCGAGGATATCGAACGCCCGATCCAGTCCTCGGGCCCGGCGTTTGATGGTGTCTTCGGTCATGTCTTGGATTCCTGAAATTTCGCTTATAGTCGCATGTATCTTTACCGTGGCGAGGGAGCTTGCTCCCGCTCGGCTGCGCAGCAGTCGCAAGAGATAGGCCTGCTACGCAGGCCAGCGGGAGCAAGCTCCCTCGCCACGGAAGCGAATTCGCCAGATGATCTGGTTCAGGCCTTTTTCTTGTAGGCCACGCAATCGATCTCGACCTTGCAATCAACCATCATGCTGGCCTGCACGCAGGCCCGGGCCGGGGCGTGTTCGGGGCTGAAGTATTCGCCGAAGACCTTGTTGAAACTCCAGAAATCCCGCGGGTCATCCAACCACACGCCGCAACGCACCACATCCTTGAGGTCGTAACCGGCCTCCTCGAGAATCGCGATGAGGTTCTTCATGGTCTGGTGCGTCTGTTCGACGATCCCGCCGACAATAATTTCGCCGTTCAGTGCCGGTACCTGGCCGGACACATGCAACCAGCCATCGGCCTCCACGGCGCGGGCGAAGGGCCGTGGCTGACCGCCGCCTGCGGTGCTGCCGGTGCCGTAGCGCGTAATGCTCATGGGTGTTTCTCCTTGCTTGTCTGAAATTGAATTAAAAGCGGGTGTTCTTGAGAAATTCCGCCAGGCGCGGCGACTGCGGCCGCTCGAACAGTTCCTTCGGTGGCCCCTGCTCTTCGATGCGCCCTTGGTTCATGAATACGATCTTGTCGGAGACCTCGAAGGCAAAGCGCATTTCATGGGTCACCAACAGCATGGTCATGCCATCCTCGGCCAGGCCCTTGATCACGTTCAGCACTTCGCCCACCAGTTCCGGGTCCAGGGCCGAGGTGACTTCGTCGAACAGCATCAGGCTGGGATTCATGGCAATTGCGCGGGCAATCGCCACACGTTGCTGCTGGCCGCCGGACAACTGGCCGGGAAAGTGATCGCGCCGCTCCAGCAGGCCGACCCGCTCCAGCCACTTCTCGGCCAGGGCCACCGCTTCGTCCTTGGGCAGTTTTTTCACCTTGAGCAGGCCCAGGGTGACGTTCTGCAACGCAGTCAAGTGAGGGAACAGATTGAACTGCTGGAACGCCATGCCGGTCATGGCCCGGTGCCGGGCAATGACTTTCTCGGGGTGACGCACGCGTTTGCCGCCAATGTCGTCGTAGCCGATGGATTCACCGTCGAGCACGATCTGGCCGCCCTGGAACTCTTCCAGCATGTTCACGCAACGCAGCAGCGTGGTCTTGCCCGAACCGCTGGAGCCGATCAGCGTGACCACGTTGCCGCGCTGCATGCTCAAGTCCACACCCTTGAGTACTTCCAGCGGGCCGTATTGTTTGCGCAGGCCGCGAATGTCCAGCAGCGGTTGGGTATTGGAGAGCTTTGTATTGGAGAGCTTCGAAACGTCAGTCATGGCATCGCCACCCGCTTTTCAATGTGCCGCCCGAGCAATTCGATGGCGTAATTGATGATGAAAAAGAGAAAACCGGCGAACAGGTAAAACTCCAGGGTCATGAAGGTCCTGGCGATGATCTGTTGGGTGCTGAGCAGCAGTTCGGCGACGCCGATCACCGACAGTAGGGTCGAGGCCTTGACGATCTCGGTGGAAGAATTGACCCAGGTCGGCAAGATCTGTCGCAGTGCCTGGGGCAACAACACATAACCCAGCGCCTGGAAGAACGTCAGGCCGATCGCCTGGCTGGCTTCCATCTGCCCTCGCGGCAACGCCTGCAAGGCACCGCGCACGATCTCGGCCACGTGGGAGCCGCAAAACAGCGTCAGGCCCAGCACGCCGGCCTGGAATGCACCGATCTTCCAGCCCAGGGCCGGGGCCATGTAGAAGCAGGCGAGCACCAGCACGAACACCGGCGTGCCGCGAATCAGGTCGACGTAGAAACGAAACGGTGCGCGCATCCAGACGCGGCCGTAAGTCAGTACCAAGCCGGCCACCAGGCCGATCAAGGTGCCGAGCAAAATGGCCAGCACCGAACATTGCACGCTGGTGAGAAAACCGGCCCACAAGGTGTCCCGGGCGACCCACAACTCATGCAACCAACTAGGGGATTCGTACATGGGCAGCTCCTAACGGCGGATCGCCAGGCGCTGCTCGAAATACCGCAGCAGCATGGCAATGAGGTAACAGGCCGCGACATACAGGGCCGTGGTCACCAGCCAGGTCTCGATCACCCGGTAGCTCTCCACGTTGATCTTGCGCGCGTAATAGGTCAGCTCCGGCACGGCAATCGCCGCCGCCAGTGAGGTGTCCTTGAACAGCGAAATGAAGTTGTTCGACAGCGCCGGCAGCACATTGCGCAGCATCACCGGCACGGTGACGTAGGCTTTCACCTGCCACTCGCCCAGACCGATGGCCAAGCCCGCCTCCCGCTGGCCCTTGTGGATGCTCATCAACCCGCCGCGAAAAACTTCAGTCAAATAGGCGCCGGCGTAAAGCGAGAGGGTAATGACGAACGACGGCAGCTTGTCCAGGCGAATGCCCAGGCTCGGCAAGGCGAAGTAGATCAATAGAATCAACACCAGGATCGGTGTATTGCGGATCACCGTGACATACACCGAGGCCAGCACCCGCAGGACGCGATGCTTGCTCAGCAGCGCGAACGCCATCGCCAGGCCGATCACGCAACCGATGGCGATTGACACCAGCGCCAGGGAAAGCCCCAGCCCGAGCCCCGCCAGCAAGGTGTCGAAATCGCGCCAGACGGCGGCAAAGTTCAACTGATAATTCATGGTCGGCACTACCTTCATCGGGGCGCCTGGAGTGGCGCCCCGGGCTCACAGGGTCATTTGAATTCAACAGGGAAACCGATCGCCGGCGACGGCAGCTCGACGCCGAACCATTGCTTGAACGACGCGGCATACGTCGGGAATTCCACGCCGGTCATGGCTTCATGCAAGGTGGTATTGACGAAGTTCAGCCAGTCCTGGTCGCCGCGCTTGACTGCGCAGGCGTAGGTTTGCGGGCTCCAGGCATAGGCCGGGCTGCGATAGCGGCCGGGGTTCTGCACCATCAGGTATTTGACCGAGGATTGGTCAGTGGCGGCGGCATCGGCGCGCCCGGAGTTCACCGCCTGGTACATCAAGTCAACGCTGTCGTATTGGTCGACCTTGGCCTTGGGCAAGGCCTGATGCACCAACTCCTCGGCATACACGTTCTGCAGCACCGCCACGGTCACGCCGTCGCCGCCGGCCTTGAGGTCTTCGATTTCCTTGTACTTGCTGTTGGCCGGCAACAACAGGCCCACCCCTTCGCGGTAGTACGGCAAGGTGAACGCCACTTGCTGGGCGCGGCTGGCGGTGACGGTGATGAACTGGCAGCTCATGTCGACCTTGTCGGTCAGCAGGTTGGGAATCCGCGCGTCGGAAGACTGCACCACGAACTCGACTTTTTCCGGGTCATTGAACAGGCCTTTGGCGACCATCCGTGCGATGTCGATATCGAAGCCCTGCAACTTGCCATCCGCTCCCTGGAAGTGCCACGGCGCGTTGGTACTGCCCGTGCCCACAATCAATTTCCCACGTTGCAGCACGCTGTCCAGCTTGCTGTCTGCCGCCTGAGCGACACCCACGGCAGCCGTCGTGGCCGCAAAGAGAAAAACACACGCTTTGAACAAGGAAGGTCGGCGTTGCATGGCAAGCACTCCAGGATGGGTTTATTCCGCTATACCGGAACACGGTATGTAACAACGGAATAGACAGCAGAAAGTGTGCCACAGGCTGGGGGCGTATGGGTGAGGAAAATAGAAAGTGAGGGAAATCAGCGGGATGGGGAAATCAGCACGATTGAAGACGGCTTGAGGACGTACCGCGATTGCTACCGTTGGCCACGGCGCACGGGTAGCAGGGCCCCAAACCGGCGCCAGGCTGAACGCCCACAGCACGGAAAAGAAGCAGGTGAATCAGGAGCAATGGGATTGAAAACCTGTGGGAGCGGGCTTGCTCGCGAATACGGTGGGTCAGTCGATAATGCTGTTAATGAAATACCGCATTCGCGAGCAAGCCCGCTCCCACAGTTTGTTCGGCGGTGGTTCTGAAAGTGTGTGCGCTATTTACGCTTGTAACTCTTGCTGCCGCCCGGCGTGAGGCAATAAACCCCACCCCGGGGGCCGACGCAGTAATCGCCGCTGCCGCACTGGCAACCGTCGGAAGATTTGAGTAACGACTGCGGCCGAGCCTCATTGCGCAGCCCCAGCACGGCAGAACAGGATTTCTTCGAAGCACTGATGGAGCCGTCATTGCACAGGAAGGTATCGCCGTCACACCCGGCAATACCGCCCTTGCGCCCGGAACACGGTTGATTGGCGGCGATGGCTGAAGTCGACAAGACCAAAAGCAAAATTGCGACGCTGATGCGAAGTGGAGCGAACATTCCGTGACAGAGGCTCATGACAGCTTCCCGGCTGATAGGTGGCCTCATGATATCACCAGGCAAGTTTTGCAAACATAGCCGGAAAATGGGAATTACCGCTTGGCTGCCTCATCATAGACCTGCCCGCGCTCCCGTTTACCCACCGCGATCACCGTGACGACCAGCACCTCATCGACCACACGATAAACCAATCGATACCCAGCATTGCGCAGCTTGATTTTATAGGCATTGCCCAACCCATGTAGGCGGTCGGCGTGGACATGCGGGTTCACCAGTCGCTCTTCAAGCTTCTTTTTGAACTGCTCTCTCAGAGTAGCTCCCAGCTTTTGCCATTCCTTCCATGCTTTATCAGAAAACTCCAACTCATAGGTCATCAAGGGAAACCTTGATCGTTGGATCATTTTCACGCTCGCGGCAGAGAGCGACCAATTCCATATCTTCAAGCCGGTCCATCATTGCTTCATATTCTTTGGCAGGGACGCAATAGAAAGCCGGCTCATTGCGGTTGAGGATCGCTACGGACAATCCTCCACCAGCGGCAACGGTGCCCATCGGATTTTTCTTGAGCTCAGAAATGCTTGCTACAACTTGAGAAAGCACGATATGTGTCATGGAATAAACCTTGAATACTTTTAATAGTGCTAAAAATAGCACTCCGAAACACCCCTTACCACTCCTCAGCGCCCGCAAAACCTAACCCTGGACAACATCCGCAAATCCCCCTCGCGGTAATAGTCGTCGCTCCAGCTGTCATCCACCGCCAGGGGCTTGACCTGTTTGAGCGCGAGTTTTTTCGCGAAGTAGCGGAAGCGGTAGTGCTCATAGAAACGCAGCAGTTCCAGCCCGTAGCGGTCGGCCAGGTCGGTGTCGCCCTGGATGATGAGGTAGTTTTCATCGTTGCCGCTGCTGGCGGCGGCGCTCAGGTTATGACTGCCGCTGATGATGGTCGGTGTGTCGCTGGTGAAGTCCGTGACGATGGCCTTGGTATGCACCAGCAGGTTGCCCTTCTGGCCTTTCATGTTTTCCTTGAGCCAACCTTCCAGGCCGGTGTTGAGCAGCGCGGTGGCCGCGAATTCGGCGGTGCGGTCGGCATGGAAGCCGGTGATGCGGCTCTTGGTGTTTTGCAGGCCGTAGCGCAGCACGTCGTCATTGGGTTGCCCGAGCACGGCATCGAGGATCCGGTCGGGCAAGACGAATGCAGTGACGAACAACAGGTCCTTTCGAGCTGCGTTGATGATCTCGACGAAGCGGTCCAGGTCGCCCTCCCCGGTACGCGGCGAGAACCCGGCAAACAGGGCTTTCGTCGGTGCCATGGGGTTGTTCAGGGTCAGCCATTGGCGAATGCCATCGACGTCTTGTGGTGCGGCCCAGATTTGCTCGAACACTTGGCGATAGCTATCGCTGACCTGCGGATCGTCCAGCACGTGGACAACGTTGGCTTGGCGGTAAACACCGTTGGCGGTGAAGTTGGTACTGCCGCACAGCACCGCCTGCGGTTGTAACGCGCCACTGCCATCGACCTTGCTCAGCACGATGAATTTGTCGTGGAAAATGTTGTGGGTGACCCGCCCACGCTGGTTGGCCGCCGGCAGTTTTTCGAGGCTGGCTTCGTTGCGCAGCGTGGTGTCGTCGCCCGGCTCGGCATGGTAGAGCACGCGGACCTGTGCGCCGCGCGCATGAGCGGCGTTGACTGCGTCGATAATCACCGGCAATTCGTATTCATAGATGGCGACGTCCAGAGCCCAGGTGGCGTCCAGCGCCCGATCGATGAAGCCGATCAAACGCCCCAGCAAGCCATTTTCCAGCCAGCGACGCGGGGCGTCGGGCCAGTCATCGATGGAGAGGTTTTTGTTGGCGCTTATCAACGCATCCACTTCAGGAAACTTGCGCTGGAAAGCCTGGCTGGCAGCGACGGCTCGATTGAAGATCACCCGCTGGCTGGCCGGCTGTCCGTCATCACTGGTAACCGTGACCTCCAATGACTCACCCAACTGCGGCGCATCAGGGCTGCCGTAGGCCAGGTGTACGCGGTAGTGCATCGTTATGCCGGGGTTCACGGCGTAATCGGCCCAACGAAATTTCTGCAAGGGCGCCTTGTCGCTGGGTGTGGCGTGGAACTGGGGAAAGGTGTGGGCCTTGTCGGGAAAGGTCAGGCTGTTGAAGAGGAACAGCCAGGGTTTGTCGCCCTGTTGCTTCTCGATGGCGAAACCCAGCAGGCCCTTGCGCCGGGACTCGGCCAGGTCCATGGCGAGCAGCACGCCATTGGTGCCGGCATAGGCCTTGACCCGAAAATCGTCTTGGGCGTTGGTGACGAGTACGCGCATGGTTCACTCCTGTGAGGGGCTGCCTGAGCATAGAGCAGTGATGCCGAACAAGTGGGCAGATGCGGGACCGAGGTGATGCCTTCGCGAGCAAGCCCGCTCCCACATGAGATCCGCTGCGACACAAATTCAGTGGACGCCTCATAACACGTGTGGGAGCGGGCTTGCTCGCGAAGAGGTCCTTCCAGACGCCGCACATTCAAAACTATTACATTTGATCAATATGCCAATACTCCGCCTGCAGCTGCCCCGCCAACTGCCGCGCCCGGCCCAGGCGGATCGGGCCGCGCTCGATGTCGATCAACAGGCACGGGCAATCCAGGGATGGCAGAGCCCGTCCCTCTTTCACCCGCCCATCAGTCATCACCAATACCCGCTGCTGCTCCACCGGGAAGCGCTTGCGCCGGGCCGTCAACCAGCGCCCGGCCTCACTCAGCGCTGCGAGCAACGGCGTACCGCCACCGGCACCGAGCCCATCCAGCCAATCCCGCAGCCCGGCAGAAGCCTTGAGCCCTTGTACCTGCCAGTTCGGGAGCGTGCCGCTGGCCGTCAACAGCGCCAAGCGGGCCCGTTGCCGGTAGGCGTCGTCGAACAATTGCGCCAGCAGGCCCTTGCCCTCACTCAAGGCTTGATGACGCCGGGTCGAGGCCGAGGCGTCGACGATCACCAGCCACAGCTCATGGGGGGAGCGACAGCGATTGTGAAACCGCAGGTCCTCATGCAGGCGTGGACGCCCCTTGAGCAACGTGCCCGGCCAATTCACCGCACCGCTGGCGGCGGCTTTGCTGCGGCCCTGGCGGCCCTGATCGAGGCGTCCGGCGCGGGGTCTGGCATTCGCCCCCGCAACTGAACGAGGGCGAATGCCTAGGGCTTTTTTGGCCAGCTCGGCACTTCACGTCGGGCGCCGGTCGGCAATGCCCGGGCCGGCAAATCGCCCCACTGGCCTTGGCCTTCATCGGGCCGACTGGTTTCATTGGCACCCGCCTGCGGTGCCTGGGACGGTGCCGGCGCAGTATGCCCGCGGCGTCGGTGACGCAAGGCAAACTCGGCGACCGCATCGATGTCTTCAGCGGCGATGGATTGCGCACCGCGCCACGCGGCATGGGCTCGGGCCGCTCGCAGCCAGACCAAGTCGGCACGCAAGCCATCGACGCCGGCGGCAAAGCAGCGCTCGGTAATGTGCGCCAGGGTCGAATCGTCCAGGGCAATTGCGGCCAAGCGGTTGCGGGCCTGTTGGCAGCGCTCGCGCAACTGCTGCTGGGCCGTTTCCCACTCCACGCAAAACGCCATCGGATCGCTGTCGAAATCCAACCGTCGGCGGATGATCTGCCCGCGTTCAAGCGGCGCAGTGTGGCCGTCGAGGGCCACGTTCAAACCGAAACGGTCAAGCAACTGCGGGCGCAGCTCGCCCTCTTCCGGGTTCATGGTGCCGATCAGTACAAAGCGCGCCGGATGCCGGTGGGAAATGCCGTCACGCTCGATCAGGTTGGTGCCGCTGGCGGCCACGTCCAGCAGCAGGTCCACCAGATGATCGGGCAACAGGTTCACTTCATCGACGTACAACACGCCGCCGTCGGCCTTGGCCAGCACGCCGGGAGAGAACTGCGCGCGCCCTTCCCCCAAGGCAGCGTCCAGGTCGAGGGTGCCCACCAGGCGTTCTTCGGTGGCGCCCAGGGGCAAGGTAACGAACTGACCGCTGGCCAAGAGATCCGCCAGGCCTCGAGCCAACGTCGACTTGGCCATACCGCGCGGACCTTCGATCAGCACACCGCCGATTTTCGGATCGATCGCGGCCAGGCACAGGGCGAGCTTCAAGTCATCGGCGCCGACCACGGCGGAGAGGGGGAAATGGGGGGTGTGGGTCATGTCGAATGCCTAATGAATGTGCGAGGTTCCCCGGTGGCGAGGGAGCTTGCTCCCGCTGGGGCGCGAAGCGGCCCCCAGAACTTGAGGTCCCAGTGCCCCTTCAGAATGACGACTGCTGCGCAGCCGAGCGGGAGCAAGCTCCCTCGCCACAAGTGCACGGCTCCTGTCCGCATTTCAACCATCCTCTTCGATGTCCAACAACAAATTCTCCAACGCCTCGCGATACTCACCCGGCGCCTGCCACATCCCTCGCTGCTGCGCTTCGAGCATGCGTTCGGTCATGTCCCGCAGGGCGTCGGGGTTGTGCTGGCGGACGAACTCGCGAGTATCCGCATCGAGCAGGTACGCATCGGCCAGCAAGGCGTACTGATGATCGTCGATCAACTGCGTGGTCGCGTCGAAGGCGAACAGATTGTCCACCGTCGCCGCCAGTTCGAACGCGCCTTTGTAGCCATGACGCTTCACGCCCTCAATCCACTTCGGATTGGCCGCTCGGGCACGGATAACGCGATTGAGCTCTTCTTTCAGGCTGCGGATTTTCGGCAGGTCCGGCTGGCTGTGATCGCCATGGTAACTGGCCGCTGCTTCACCGCTGAGGGTCTCTACCGCCGCCAGCATACCGCCCTGGAATTGGTAGTAATCATTGGAATCGAGCAAGTCGTGCTCGCGATTATCCTGATTCTGCACCACCGCTTGCACCTGGCTCAGGCGCCGGGAAAACTGCTCTCGTGCGGCGGTGCCTTCATCGCTGCCGCCGTAAGCGTAGCCGCCCCAGTTCAGGTACACCTCGGCCAGGTCTTCGCGACTCTGCCAGAGGCGGCCGTCGATCGCGCCCTGCACGCCTGCGCCATAGGCGCCCGGCTTGGCACCGAAAATCCGCCAGCCGGCCTGTCGCGCAGCGGCTTCCGGCTCCAGGCCCGACGCCAGCAGCGCTTCGCGTTCGCCACGCACCTTCGCCGCCAAGGGATTCATGTCGTCCGGTTCCTGCAAATCGGCGACGGCCTGCACGGCAGCATCGAACAGCCGGATCAGGTTGGCGAAGGCATCCCGGAAGAACCCGGATACCCGCAACGTGACATCGACCCGCGGCCGGTCCAGCAGGCTCAACGGCAGGATCTCGAAATCGTCGACCCGCTGGCTGCCCGTGGCCCATACCGGACGCACGCCCATCAGTGCCATCGCCTGGGCAATATCATCGCCGCCGGTGCGCATGGTGGCGGTGCCCCAGACTGACAGGCCGAGCTGGCGCAGGTGATCGCCGTGGTCCTGCAAGTGCCGCTCGAGGATCAGGTTCGCCGATTGAAAACCGATGCGCCACGCCGTGGTGGTGGGCAGGTTGCGCACGTCCACCGAGAAAAAATTGCGTCCGGTGGGCAGCACATCCAGGCGCCCGCGGCTCGGCGCGCCACTGGGGCCAGCCGGCACGAAGCGCCCGCCCAGCGCATCGAGCAAGCCGCGCATCTCAGCCGGACCACAGGCGTCCAAGCGCGGCGCCACGACGGTGCGCAGGTTGTCGATGATGCTGCCCACCGTCTCCCAGCCCGGCGCGTCAAGTTGCGGCACCTCATCGCTGAGCGCTTGCTCGATCAACCGCGCGGCGAACAACTCCAGACGCTCGCGGGTATCGCCGGCAGTGCGCCAAGGCTCGTCGCTGATTCGGCGCAAGGCCTCGGGACAGTCTGCGGCCCAAGGTTCGGCCAATGCGCAATCCAGCGGATCGAAACCCAGCCCGAACGCCTTGGCCAACGCTCGCAGCAGGCTCGATTGCGCGCCCTTGCCATCGCCACGGGGAATGCGCAACAACGCCAGCAAGGTGTCGATGCGCAGCCGTCCGTTGGGCGATTCGCCGAAAATGTGCAGGCCATCGCGGATCTGCGACTCCTTCAAATCGCACAGGTAGGTGTCCAGGCGCGGCAGCCAGATCGCCGCGTCGGCGTCGCTATTGAGGGCGGCGTCGAGTTGCAACTCGCGGTCGATGTGCGTCTCGCGCACCAGGTTGAGGATGTCCCGTTGCAGCTCTCGGGCACGGCGCGGATCGAGCAATTGCGCCTCGTAATATTCGTCCGCCAACAGTTCGAGGTTACGCAGCGGCCCGTAGGTTTCGGCGCGGGTCAGCGGCGGCATCAGGTGGTCGATAATCACCGCCTGGGTGCGGCGCTTGGCCTGGGCGCCCTCGCCCGGGTCGTTGACGATGAACGGATAGATGTTCGGCAGCGGTCCCAGCAGCGCGTCCGGCCAGCAATTTTCCGACAGCCCGACGCCCTTGCCCGGCAGCCATTCGAGGTTGCCATGCTTGCCGACGTGGATGACTGCATGGGCGCCATAGGTGTTGCGCAACCAGAAATAGAACGCCAGATAACCGTGGGGCGGGACCAGGTCCGGGTCGTGGTACACCGCACTCGGATCGACTTGATAACCCCGGGCCGGCTGGATCCCGACGAATGTCAGGCCCAGGCGCAGGCCGGCGACCATCAGGCGGCCGTCACGGAACATGGGATCTTTCTCGGCCCCCCCCCAGCGTTCGAGCACCGCTTGGCGGTTGCCCTCGGGCAGCGCGTCGAACATGGCCTGGTAGGCTTCCAGGGCCAGGCTCTGGTGACACGGCCGCAGGTCGAGGCTGTCCAGGTCGTTGCTGACCCCGCCGAGCAATTGCTGGATCAACGCGGTGCCGCTCCCAGGCAATTCAGCCGGCAGTAGATAGCCCTCGGTCTGCATGGCGCGCAGGATATTCAGCGCCGCCGCCGGGGTATCCAGGCCAACGCCGTTGCCGATGCGCCCGTCCCGGGTCGGGTAGTTGGCGAGGATCAGCGCCACACGCTTTTCGGCGTTGGGCAAACGCGCCAACGTGGTCCAGCGCCGCGCCAGTTCGGCGACAAAATCCATGCGTTCCGGCACGGCCCGGTAGCAGACCACATCGCTCTGGCTGCGCTCGCTGCGCCAGGCCAGGTCCTTGAAGCTGATGGGCCGACTGATGATCCGCCCGTCCAGCTCCGGCAAGGCAATGTGCATCGCCAGGTCCCGCGGTCCCAAGCCTTGTTCGCTGGCACGCCAGCCCGGTTCGTTGTCCTGGGCGCAGATCGCCTGGATCACCGGGATGTCGCGGCGAAACGGCCGCAGGTGCGGGGCTTCCGGGCTGGACTGGGCGAAGCCGGTGGTGTTGAGGATCACCCCGGCTGCGACTTCATCCAGCCAATCTTCGACCAAGGCTAGGCAACCGGGCTCCTTGAGGCTGGCCACGGCAATCGGCAGCGGATTGAGCCCCGCCGCTTGCAGCCGCTGGCAGAACACATCGACGAACGCGGTGTTCGCCGCTTGCAAGTGCGAGCGATAGAACAGCACCGCCGCCACCGGTTGTTCGGCCTGCCAGTCGGCTTGCCAATCGCCAAGGCTGGCGTTGGTTTTCCCCGGGTGGTAGATCGCTGTGCGCGGCAGCGTTTGCGGCTCGGCCCAGGCGTAATCGCGGCCAAACCATTGGCTGCCCACATTGTGAAACAGGTCCAGGGCATTGCCCAACCCACCCTGACGCAGAAACTGCCAGAGCCGGTCGCGGTCCTCGAAGGGCACGTTGCTCAGGTCGCTGAGTTCCGGGTCGGGACGATCGTCCCCCGGTATCAGGATCAGCTTCACGCCACGCCCGGCCAGTTCCATCAGGCGTTCAATGCCGTAGCGCCAATAACCGATGCCGCCATGCAGTGACAACAGAATGACCTTGGCATGACGCAGCACGTCGTCGAAGTACAGGTCCACCGAGGCGTGGTTTTGCACTTGCATCGGGTTGGCGAGGCGAAATTCCGGATAGTCACCAGGCAACTGCTTGGCCGCCTCGGCCAGCAGCGCCAGGCTGGAATCGCCGCTGCACAGGATCACCAGCTCGGCGGGGGTTTGCCCCAGGTCGGCTATGTTGTCATCCGACACGAAACCGCCGGGCTGGGTCCTGAGCAGGTGCATGGCTTAGGCGCTGAGGGCGGCGCGCAGTTGCGCTTCAAGCAACGCGGCGTCCAGCGCCTGGCCGATCAGCACCAGGCGGGTCACTCGTGCTTCCTCGGCGCCCCACTGACGGTCGAAATGCTTGTCAAAGCGCGTGCCGACACCCTGGATCAACAGGCGCATCGGCTTGTTCGGGATCGCCGCGAAACCCTTGACCCGCAACACGCCGTGCTGGACCACCAGTTGCGTCAGCGCGTCCAGTAACTGGCTTTCGTCGGCCTGGGGCAGTTCGATGGAAATCGAATCGAAAGCGTCATGGTCATGGTCATGGTCGTCATCGTCGCCGTCATGGTGATGATCGTGATGGCTGTGGCGACCGTCGATGTGTTCTTCGGAGCCGGCGCCCAGACCGATCAGCACGTCCAGCGGCAGGCGACCGCTGCTGGCTTCGATGACCTTGACCGCCGGTGGCAGCTCTTCGGCGACTTCCAGGCGTACTTTCGCCAGGTCTTCAGGGCTGATCAGGTCGGCTTTGTTGAGGATCACCAGGTCGGCGCTCGCCAGCTGATCGGCGAACAATTCATGCAGCGGTGATTCATGGTCCAGGTTCGGATCGAGTTTGCGCTGGGCATCGACCTGGTCGGGGAACGCAGCGAAGGTGCCGGCGGCCACGGCCGGACTGTCGACCACGGTGATCACCGCATCGACCGTGCAGGCGCTACGGATTTCCGGCCATTGGAAGGCCTGGACCAGCGGCTTGGGCAGGGCCAGGCCGGAGGTTTCGATCAGGATGTGGTCGAGGTCGCCGCGCCGCGCTACCAGCTCGCGCATCACCGGGAAGAACTCTTCCTGCACCGTGCAACACAGGCAACCGTTGGCCAGCTCGTAGACACGACCGTTGGCCTCTTCTTCGGTGCAACCGATGGAGCACTGCTTGAGGATCTCGCCGTCGATGCCCAGCTCGCCGAATTCGTTGACGATGACGGCGATACGCCGGCCCTGGGCATTGTCGAGCATGTGCCGCAGCAAGGTGGTTTTACCCGAGCCGAGGAAACCGGTAACGATGGTGACGGGGAGCTTGGCCAGTGTTTTCATCGGATGCCCTTTGGCAAGGTGGCGGGCAAACGGGACGACAACCGCTGGCACAGGCGTGCGCGGAAGATTTCGCCACCGGATCACCCCGCCCGGTTGTAGTGAGAATCTGTCTCGAGGCAGGTCTCCTGGCTGACGGTGGGCCAGTCGTTCGACTGGCAATCGCTGCGCCTTCCCGTGCGCCTTTTGAAAAGGACTAGCACAGTGGCCTTGCAGAAACCTCACCGTTCACAGTTGCGGGGGCAGCCGCGGCTTGGACCGCGTTCCCTTCTTAGCTTCGGCGCAGGCCGAAGAACCTCGAAGGCGCAAGGCTACGCAGGGTGTGGGTGCGGGTCAATCTCCAGAGGGTTCTTCGGTGCCAGTGCTGCCGCTTTCGCGAGCAAGCCCGCTCCCACATTGGATCTACGTTGGCCTCAAATTTTGGATTCGGCAACGATCCCATGTGGGAGCGGGCTTGCTCGCGAAGGGCACAACTCGGTTTGAGCCTGTGAACCCATGCCAATTGACGCCCCGCCCTCGCCCATGCTCTCCTGTGCATGGTTTGCGTAGCGGGTTCTGTTAGCTCAAATTCGGATGCCGGAAGTCCATAGCCAAGGCGCTGTGACGAGTCATAGCCCGCTATGGCGAGGAACAGCAACGCAGGATATGGATTTCTGGCGCCGAAGTTGGGCTAACAGAACCCGCTACACAAACCACTTGTTACGGGTGCCCTTCACAGGGTGAAACGGGAAACCGGTGAATCGTGTGCTTTACTCCAAGGCCACGTCAGTCCGGTGCTGCCCCCGCAACGGTAAGCGAGCGAAGCGTCTGAACCACTGTGTCCCAGGACATGGGAAGGAGACGCTTGCAGGCCAGGCGCAAGCCCCGCCCCTCGCGAGCCCGGAGACCGGCCCATGACTCATGCATCAACAAACCCGCGGTGGGCGGGCGCTGTTCGAACCCTGGGTGTTCATCGCCCGGGTTTTCATTGCGCTCCAATCACCCGCTGAACGAGAACAGAGGGAAGCGCCATGTCGACCATCATCAGCAGCACCGCCCGCTCCACCAGCAGCACCACTACCCTGAGCCAACGCCTGAGTGCGGCGATCCTTGCTTCGATCCTGGGCGCCGGGCTGGTCTATTTCGCTGGTTTCTCCCATATCGAAGCCGTGCACAACGCCGCCCACGACACCCGTCACAGCGCCGCCTTTCCGTGCCATTGAGGCCTGACGACATGATCAAGCGTATCGCCCGGACCGCAGGCTTCAGCGGATTGCTGGCCGCCCTGCTGCTGACCCTGCTGCAAAGTTTCTGGGTATCGCCGCTGATTCTCCAGGCCGAGACCTTTGAGAAGGCCCCGACGGCCGAAGTCCATGAACACGCCGACGGCGCTGCCCACACCCATGATGCCGAGGCCTGGGAGCCGCAGGACGGCTGGCAGCGCGTGCTGTCCACCACGGGCGGCAACCTGGTGGTCGCGGTGGGTTTCGCGCTGATGCTGGCGGGCCTGTACACCTTGCGTGCGCCGACTCGCACCTCCCAAGGCTTGCTCTGGGGACTGGCCGGTTATGCCACGTTCGTGCTGGCGCCAACCCTTGGTCTTCCACCGGAACTGCCCGGCACCGCCGCGGCGGACCTGGCCCAACGGCAAATGTGGTGGATCGGTACCGCGGCGTCTACGGCAGTGGGCATCGCCCTGATCGCCTTCGGCAGGCACTGGCTGCTCAAGCTGCTGGGCCTGGCGACATTGCTGGTGCCCCATGTCATCGGCGCACCACAGCCGGAAGTCCACTCGACGCTCGCCCCCGAAGCCCTTGAAAGTCAGTTCAAGATCGCCTCGCAAGTGACCAACGCCGCGTTCTGGCTGGCCTTGGGCGTTATCAGCGCCTGGCTGTTCCGCCGTCACGGCCAAACCCATCACGACGCATGAGCATCGGCCCAATGCTGGTGGCCGGCCTGGGCTGCCAGCGCGGCAGTCCGGTCAGTGCGCTGCGGGCATTGCTCGACCAAACGCTGCTGGCCCATGGCATTGCGCTGGCGCAGGTGCAGGCCCTGGCCAGTATCGACCTCAAGCGTGACGAACCGGCCCTGCTGGAATTGGCCAGCCAACTGGCACTGCCGCTGATTTGTTTCAGTGTCGAGCAGTTGAGTGCCTATCAAGAGCGCCTCAGTCACCGCTCCGAGATCGCCTTCCAGCGCACCGGCTGCCATGGCATCGCCGAAAGCGCCTCCCTGGCCCTGGCCGATCAGATGGGCGCGATGCCCGCAACGTTGCTGGTTACTCGACAGAAAGCCCTTAAGGTGACGCTGGCATTGGCGCAAGTCTGGTAATTCCCGATAATTCGTCCCTCAGGATCATGAGCGCTGTTCATTTGAACGATGCTCAATCACCCGCTACAGGAACCGGTCATGACCGTTTACTTCATCGGCGCCGGCCCCGGCGACCCGGAACTGATTACCGTCAAAGGCCAGCGGCTGATTCGCAGCTGCTCGGTGATTATCTACGCCGGCTCCCTGGTGCCGGCTGCCGTGCTTGAGGGCCATTGCGCTGAACAGGTGATCAACAGCGCCGAGCTGCACCTGGAACAAATTATCGAATTGATCAATAACGCGCATCGCAAAGGCCTGGACGTGGCCCGGGTGCATTCCGGCGACCCGAGCCTGTACGGCGCCATCGGCGAGCAGATTCGTTGCCTGCGGGAGCTGGATATCCCTTTCGAGATCATCCCGGGCGTGACCGCAACCTCAGCCTGCGCCGCCCTGCTCGGTGCGGAATTGACCCTGCCGGACATTTCCCAAAGCCTGATCCTCACCCGCTACGCCGACAAGACTGCGATGCCCGTCGGAGAAGAACTGAACAGTTTGGCGCAACATGGGGCGACCATGGCGATTCACCTGGGGGTCAATCATCTTGAAAAAATCGTCGATGAATTGCTGCCCCACTACGGCGTGGATTGTCCGATTGCAGTGATTCACCGGGCGACATGGCCCGATCAGGATTGGGTGATGGGAACGCTGGCTGATATTGCCGCGAAGGTACAGGTCAAGGGGTTTCGCCGAACGGCGTTGATCCTGGTGGGGCGTGTACTGGGTAATGATGTATTCAGCGAATCATCGCTGTACCGAGCCGGGCATGCGCATCTCTACAGACCCTGACTCGATCTGACGGATGCTCAAGTAATTGTGGCGAGGGAGCTTGCTCCCGCTGGTCCGCAAAGCGGACCCCCAGCAACCCACGCGCTCATCACGAAAAGCACATCGGTTGCCTTGCGATTGCTTCGCAATCGAGCGGGAGCAAGCTCCCTCGCCACAGCGAACACCTATCAGTAGTAGGCGTTTTCTTTCTGCGTATGGTCGGTCACGTCGCGCACGCCCTTGAGCTCCGGGATGCGTTCGAGCAAGGTGCGCTCGATGCCTTCCTTGAGAGTCACGTCGGCCTGGCCGCAGCCCTGGCAGCCGCCGCCGAACTGGAGCACGGCGATGCCGTCTTCCACCACGTCGATCAGCGAAACCTGGCCGCCGTGGCTGGCCAGCCCCGGGTTGATTTCGGTTTGCAGGTAATAATTGATGCGCTCGTTGACCGGGCTGTCGGCGTTGACCATCGGCACCTTGGCGTTCGGGGCCTTGATGGTCAGCTGGCCGCCCATGCGGTCGGTGGCGTAGTCGACGACGGCATCGTCCAGGAACGCTTCGCTGAACGAGTCGATATACGCGGTGAAGCTCTTGAGCCCCAGCGCGGTGTCTTCGGGTTTCTCTTCCCCCGGCTTGCAGTAGGCAATGCACGTCTCGGCGTATTGGGTGCCGGGCTGGGTGATGAAGATGCGGATCCCGATACCCGGGGTGTTCTGCTTGGACAGCAGGTCGGCCAGGTAATCGTGGGCGGCATCGGTAATCGTAATGGCGGTCATGGGAACTCCTCGCAGGCTTGCCGGCAGTTTACGCCAATCATCGCGCCGGACAAAGTCCTAGTATTTTTGTCGGGAAAGCAGCCGACGGCGGCGCAGGGTCGCCGCCGGACTTTCCGATCAGAGGTTCTGATAACGATTCATATCCAGCACACCGGCTTCCAGCGGCTCTGTCTCCCGGATGTACTGGCTCAGATCATGAAAGTACTGCCAGAACTGCGGATGGCTGCGACGAATCCCCCAACGCTCGACAATCCGCTCGAACGCCGGCGCATCCTGAGCGCTCTCCATGGCATCGACGAACGCCGGCACTTGCCCCGCCGCAATATTGAAAATGAAATTGGGGTAGCTGCTGAGCACGCCCGGGTAGACCGTCAGAGTGTCCAGCCCCGGCTGGTAGCGCATTTCCTCGCCCAGCAGGAACGCCACGTTGCTGTGGGCACGGTTGCGCAGCAGGCTATAGATTTCACGGTGGCCGCCGGCAGTCTCGACGCGCAGCAGGGTCGCTTCCGGCAGTTGGTCGATCACCTTGAGCCCCGCCGCCGGACGCGACACCAGGCGACTGAGGGCCTGCTCGGCGTTTTGCAGCATCGGATCGATGTTGGGCCGCGAACAATAAGCACCGTCGCAGCGGTTGATCGGATCCGGGCGCGCATTCAAGTCGCCATAACGGGCCAGCAATTGCTGGGCGAAATCACGCTTGGGGTCGTGTTCGTCAAGCTTGAGCGCGGTCGGCTTGTCATCGTCGATGGCCTCGTAGTCGAGCCACATTTTCACTTTGCCGCCGGCCTGGTACCAGTCGTCGAGGTAGCCTTCCCGGGAGTCGGCGGGCATCAGGCGCAGGAAGTTCTGCTCGGCACCGTTGCGGATCAAATCGAAATACAACCGGGTCTGCGCTTGGTGGGACACGTTGCCGAACACATCGAAGTTCACCGCCAATTGATAATAAGTACGCTCCAACAGTGGAAAATCGAACAACCACATCGTTTGCGGCACCTCTCCGATCAGGCCTTTGGTCACCGAGGCGCTATCGAAATGCCGGAAGATGCTCAGCAGCGCATTGTCGTTACCAGCCCATAGCGTCGACCAACTGGGGGCCGGCGCATCGGCATAGCTGTCGCGGCGCAAGGCTTCGTATGCGTTGCGCTTGTCCCGATAATCGAGCCACAGGCTGACAACGCTGCCCACATCATCGTTCTGCCCCGGCATCGCCAGCAGCGGCGTGGCCTGGCCTCGGTAGTTCGGGTCGGTGATGTACAGATCGTGTTCCGGGGCCTGGAACAGCGCCCAGAAGTTGTCGCGGATCACGTCCGTGGCGATCTGGCCCCGGCACACCGGCCCTCGGATGAAGGTGCGCACGAAATACTCGGCATTGTCGAGCATGAACTGGTAGCGGGCCTGGGCCGGGATCGCTTCGAAGGTGGAGAACGGGTTCGCTCGCCGCTCCGGCCCGTAGCCTGGCAATGCATCGACCTGCCAGTTGCCGCTGTAGAACAGGCTCTTGATCCGCGCCATCTTGGCCGCGCTCAAGCCGTAAGTGATGTGGGTCTTGTGCACAATCACTCCTTGTACCGGCCACAGCCGATAATAGATGCGCGTGCCAGGGTCGTCGTTGGGGCGGCGGGTATTGATCAGGTCGATGGGCTGGCCAGTGGGCGTGCGCGAACGCACCCACTGGAAAAAATGTCCTGGCTCGCCGTCCTTGAAATAGATATGGGCCAGGAACCAATGCTCGAATAACCAGCGGCCCACCAGGCTCTGCCGGGCACCCGGCGCATTAAGCAGGTTTTCCCATTGCACCACTTGCAAGGCTTCGGCGGCGCTCGGGGCCAGGGCTTGCTGATCGATGGGGGCGCCTGCAGCCAGCCAGCGCTGGAGGGTCTGATATTGCTGATCGGTTAGGCCCGTGACAGCCAGGGGCATGCCTTCTTTCGGGTGCACCACAGCGTACTCATCGAATTGCCCTGGCATTGGGCAACTGTTGTCACGGTTGAGCCCAAGCATGATGTCTTCCGGCAACTTGGCGTTGGGCTGCAGCGGCGCACGGTGTCCGAGTTCCAACATCCGCGCCATCAATGCCGCCTGGCTGCCTTGGGCGTCGAGCACCGAATAGAAGCCCTTCTGTTGCCAGGCGCGCTGACCGGTGGCGTCGTAGAACAAGCGGGTCGGAGCGGCCGCCTCGCGCCGCTCGCCGTCATACACCGAGAGCTTGCTCGCGCCCCGCGCCACACCTTCACCGCTGCCCAGGTTCAGTTGGCAGGCAGAGTCGTAGCAGGCATGGCACGCCACGCATTTTTCCGTGAAGATCGGCTGAATGTCGCGGGTATAGGAAATCGCCGGAGTGGAATTCCCGGCGGCTGCGCTAAAAGACAACGACAGCAGGAGACTGCCGAATAAGACGCGGTACGGCATGTCTCGGGTTCCAGAGCGATAATCCGGCGATTCTACCGGGCCAGCATCGCCTTGCAAACATGAGCGATATTCATGCAAAAGGCAGTCATGATCAAATCCCGCACAGGTTTGTTATCATCCCGGCTTTCGTAACAGTCTTTTTTCCAGGTAGTCCTATGTCCGATCGCAGCGCTCGCCTTTATCTCCTGCAGCAAGCCCTCAAGGAACGCATCCTGATTCTCGACGGCGGCATGGGCACGATGATCCAGAGCTACAAGCTGGAGGAACAGGACTATCGCGGCAAGCGTTTTGCCGACTGGCCGAGCGACGTCAAGGGCAACAACGACTTGCTGGTGCTCAGCCGCCCCGACGTGATCGGCGCCATCGAAAAAGCCTACCTGGATGCCGGCGCGGACATCCTGGAAACCAACACTTTCAACGCCACCCAAGTGTCCCAGGCCGACTACGGTATGCAGGGCCTGGCCTACGAGCTGAACCTGGAAGGCGCGCGCCTGGCCCGCAAGGTGGCCGACGCCAAGACCCTGGAAACTCCGGACAAGCCACGTTTCGTCGCCGGCGTGCTCGGCCCGACCAGCCGTACCTGCTCGCTGTCGCCCGACGTGAACAACCCTGGCTACCGCAACGTGACCTTCGATGAACTGGTGGAGAACTACACCGAGGCCACCCAGGGCCTGATCGAAGGGGGCGCCGACCTGATCCTGATCGAAACCATTTTCGACACTTTGAACGCCAAGGCAGCGATCTTCGCCGTGCAAGGTGTCTACGAAGAGCTGGGCGTCGAGCTGCCGATCATGATCTCCGGGACCATCACCGATGCCTCCGGCCGCACCCTCTCCGGCCAGACCACCGAAGCCTTCTGGAACTCCGTGGCCCACGCCAAGCCCATCTCCGTGGGCCTGAACTGTGCCCTCGGCGCCAGCGAGTTGCGCCCGTACCTGGAAGAACTGTCGAACAAGGCCAGCACCCATGTCTCGGCGCACCCGAACGCGGGCCTGCCCAATGAATTCGGCGAATATGACGAATTGCCGGCCGATACCGCGAAAGTCATCGAGGAATTCGCCCAGAGCGGTTTCCTGAACATCGTGGGCGGTTGCTGCGGCACCACCCCGGCGCACATCGAAGCCATCGCCAAGGCCGTGGCCGGCTACGCACCGCGCCAGATCCCGGAAATCCCCCGGGCTTGCCGCCTGTCGGGCCTGGAGCCGTTCACCATCGACCGCAGTTCGTTGTTCGTCAACGTCGGCGAGCGGACCAACATCACCGGCTCCGCCAAATTCGCCCGACTGATCCGCGAAGACAACTACACCGAAGCCCTGGAAGTGGCCCTGCAACAGGTCGAGGCCGGCGCCCAGGTGATCGACATCAACATGGACGAAGGCATGCTCGATTCGAAGAAGGCCATGGTGACCTTCCTCAATCTGATCGCCGGCGAACCGGACATCTCCCGCGTGCCGATCATGATCGACTCCTCGAAATGGGAAGTGATCGAAGCCGGTCTCAAGTGCATCCAGGGCAAGGGCATCGTCAACTCCATCAGCATGAAGGAGGGCGTCGAGCAGTTCATCCATCACGCCAAGTTGTGCAAACGCTACGGCGCCGCCGTGGTGGTGATGGCCTTCGATGAAGCCGGCCAGGCCGACACCGAAGCGCGCAAGAAAGAAATCTGCAAGCGCTCCTACGACATTCTGGTCAACGAAGTCGGCTTCCCGCCGGAAGACATTATCTTCGACCCGAACATCTTCGCCGTCGCCACCGGCATCGAAGAGCACAACAACTACGCGGTGGACTTCATCAACGCCTGCGCCTATATCCGCGACGAGCTGCCCTATGCGTTGACGTCGGGCGGCGTGTCCAACGTGTCCTTCTCGTTCCGTGGCAACAACCCAGTGCGCGAGGCGATTCACTCGGTATTCCTGCTGTATGCGATTCGCGCGGGCCTGACCATGGGCATCGTCAACGCCGGCCAGCTGGAGATCTACGACCAGATCCCGGCGGAACTGCGCGACGCCGTGGAAGACGTGATCCTCAATCGCACCCCCGAAGGCACCGACGCCCTCCTCGCCATCGCCGACAAGTACAAGGGCGATGGCAGCGTCAAGGAAGCGGAAACCGAGGAATGGCGCGGCTGGGAAGTCAACAAGCGCCTGGAACATGCGCTGGTCAAGGGCATCACCACCCACATCGTCGAAGACACCGAGGAGTCGCGCCAGTCCTTCGCTCGCCCGATCGAAGTCATCGAAGGCCCGCTGATGGCCGGCATGAACATCGTTGGCGACCTGTTCGGCGCCGGCAAGATGTTCCTGCCCCAGGTGGTGAAATCCGCGCGGGTGATGAAGCAGGCCGTGGCCCACCTGATCCCGTTCATCGAGGCGGAAAAAGGCGACAAGCCGGAGGCCAAGGGCAAGATCCTGATGGCCACGGTCAAGGGCGATGTCCATGACATCGGCAAGAATATCGTTGGCGTGGTGTTGGGTTGCAACGGCTACGACATCGTCGACCTGGGCGTGATGGTGCCGGCGGAGAAGATCCTGCAGGTGGCCAAGGAGCAGAAGTGCGACATCATCGGCCTGTCCGGCCTGATCACCCCGTCCCTGGATGAGATGGTGCACGTGGCGCGCGAAATGCAGCGTCAGGATTTCCACCTGCCGTTGATGATCGGTGGCGCGACGACCTCCAAGGCCCACACGGCGGTAAAAATCGAACCCAAGTACAGCAATGACGCCGTCATCTATGTCACCGACGCCTCCCGCGCCGTGGGCGTGGCCACGCAATTGCTGTCCAAGGAGCTCAAGCCGGCGTTCGTCGAGAAAACCCGCCTGGACTACATCGACGTGCGCGAGCGCACCTCCAATCGCAGCGCCCGCACCGAACGCCTGAGCTACGCCGCCGCCGTCGCCAAGAAACCGCAGTTCGACTGGAGCAGCTACCAGCCGGTCAAACCAACCTTCACCGGCGCACGGGTGCTGGACGACATCGACCTCAACGTCCTGGCCGAATACATCGACTGGACGCCGTTCTTCATTTCCTGGGACCTGGCCGGCAAATACCCGCGCATCCTCACCGACGAAGTGGTCGGCGAAGCCGCCACCGCGCTGTACGCCGATGCCCGGGCCATGCTGCGCAAGCTGATCGACGAAAAACTCATCAGCGCCCGCGCCGTGTTCGGCTTCTGGCCGGCCAACCAGGTGCATGACGACGACCTGGAAGTCTACGGCGAAGACGGCAAACCGCTGGCGCGCCTGCATCACCTGCGCCAGCAGATCATCAAGACCGACGGCAAGCCGAACTTCTCCCTGGCCGACTTCGTCGCACCCAAGGACAGCGGCGTGACCGACTACGTCGGTGGTTTCATCACCACCGCCGGCATTGGCGCCGAAGAAGTGGCCAAGGCCTACCAGGAAGCCGGCGACGACTACAACTCGATCATGGTCAAGGCCTTGGCCGACCGCCTCGCCGAGGCTTGCGCCGAATGGCTGCACCAGCAGGTGCGCAAGAACTATTGGGGCTACGCCCAGGACGAGAGCCTCGACAACGAAGCGCTGATCAAGGAGCAATACACCGGCATCCGCCCCGCTCCCGGCTACCCGGCCTGCCCGGACCACACCGAGAAAGCCACCCTGTTCCGCCTGCTCGACCCCGAGGCCAGCGAACTGAAGGCCGGACGCAGCGGCGTGTTCCTCACCGAACACTACGCCATGTTCCCGGCGGCAGCGGTCAGCGGCTGGTACTTCGCCCATCCCCAGGCGCAGTACTTCGCCGTGGGCAAGATCGACAAGGATCAGGTCCAGAGCTATACGGCGCGTAAAGGCCAGGAGTTGAGTGTGACGGAGCGTTGGTTGTCGCCGAATTTGGGGTATGACAACTAAGAACTAAGTCGGTGGCGATTGATGATGCTCTTCATATATATAGCGGTGTACATGAAGAGCGTCGTGAAAGCGGCGACAGGGCACAAGCCACCGACATTTGGCTGACTTCGCGAGGGCGTTAGTAATTATCCGCCACGTCTAACACAAAGTTACTTCTTAACAGAAATGGCGATATTGATAGGCACCTTCCAATCGGAGTTGGGCCTTCGAGCTTCAAGCTGGAGAAAGCCATTATAATAGCCCGCCGGCAGCGCCTCATTTCCACCATAGGGATAGTATTCCAGCCGAAGGTTCAAGGGATATATCGTGCATCCCGAAATGGCATTCATTCGCGAGACGCATTTATCCCCCCTCACGCGCCTTGCCCATAATTCGACACTGACATCATCCCCTCTGGCATTGCGCAGTTTCACATTAATTTTAGTGCCAGCATCGCTCCCTGAAGATGGATTAACTCAGTCGGCCCCACCGCTGGGGAGAAGGTTACAAAGGCGCCCTCACGGCCTGATGAACCAGGCACGGCCAATTCAGCGTAGGCTTCAGATTGTTCTCCAGGAGAGCTGACAAGCATCATACGCAGGCCTGGTAGTTCCGGTCTGTAACCCGTCAATCGCGCCGTACTCTCACGCCAGACGCGGGCCATGTCGGCCGTCCTTGCACTTCCTATCGGCAAGCCGTAAGCATCATTGACGGCAGGTGTCGAATAGTAGAGGGATCGACTACCGGTACACATATTGGTTTTGGTTCTACCGTTGTTATAGCCATAGTTGTAGTCCGAACCGTTTGCCTCTTCGCAATGCTCCCCTCCGGCGTTATGCCCTATCTCATGGGCAAAAGTGGTGGTTGCATACCAGGCGCTAACGCTTGTGTATCCACGAAAATATGCTCTTCCCTGCTCTTGGCTGGTGCCCGCCGAAATGGCCGCGTTCACATCAGTTTTGTACCGATCCCGATAGGAGCTGAGAAGATTTTGCCAATTGGTCAATCCCTCGTCACTGGTATTGTGAGGCACATCAAAAACGCTAACGGCACCGAGTCGCAACGAAACTTCCCCGACACGCGAGTTTCGTAAGCTGAGATTGACCATTTCAACTTGCGCAAGCGCATAGGCAATGGGATCAACTCCCAGCTGATTCAGCGCATTGGCAGAATAAGCGAAGAGCATATCAATATAAGAGGGCCCGTCACTGGCCGTCTCCGGACGACCAATGTCTTCCTGTGATTTGACCGTATCGTTTTCCAACAAATCTTCAGCTGGCTCGGCGATGAATGTAAGGCGCCCCTGGGGGTCAACTTTTAACAAACCGTGCTTATCGGGCTCGTTGACGATTCCAACGACCGCCCCATCTGGAGACCGAACCACCACCAGCGAGCCTGCCTCCCCATCACGGGCATACAGATTGCCACTCTCAATCGTATAGCCCTGCTCAACGTGTATCGCCGAACGCTCAAAGCGGGCATCGCCAATCGCATTGGCATATACACTCGCCGACGTCGGTTGAGGTGTGTTCTCTTGGCTTTCGGTTGCCGCATTGCTTACCGGAAAACCCAAGAGAAAAAACAGCGTAGCCGTAGCGCAACGGTAAAAAACCGCGGACGTGGACGAGCTTCGGACGTTCATGGCTGATATCTTCGCAGGTGACAGGAGTCATCAGCGTGATCCAATCCCACCGGAGCGGATACTGACAGAAGTACCAGTAGCGACACGGGTCAGGAAGGCTTAGGTTTACTGATTTTCTGTCCGCGAAGGCGTTGGGGGAAGACCGGGAGCCAGGGATCCATGACCGAGGCCACCGCAGACTGCGATCTTTTGTCTATGCTTGTCCCACACACATGGCAGACGAGGGATTTATGGACGATCCAGTCGACAACAAGCCGCCAACCCTGTGGCAGATGATGCACAGCGTGCTGGCTGCCGCTTTCGGCGTGCAGAGCGGCAAGAACCGCGCCCGTGACTTCACCCACGGCAAGCCCAGTCACTTCGTGATATTGGGCATCGCGTTCACGGTGATATTCGCCCTGACGCTGTTTGGCATCGTCAAGCTGGTGGTGCATCTGGCGGGGTTATAAAACTCGCGGACACTACTTAACCCTGTGGGAGCGGGCTTGCTCGCGAAGGCGGTGTATCAGTCAGAATCATTTTTGACTGATGCACCGCCTTCGCGAGCAAGCCCGCTCCCACATTGGGTATTGAGTGTGATGAAAGACTATTGGTGACTGACCCAGAACACGGCGGTGCCCACCACCAGGATAATCAGGAACAAAATGGCCCAGGCATCAACGGTACTGTCGCTTTTCCTTGCTTTGGTCGGATTGCTCATTGCATCGCCTCTTGTCGGTTTTGTAGGTGATTGCATAGGGACTCGACCACAGTTAAGACGATGATTGCCCGTACGACAAATGTGGGTTAGGCAATAATCAATCTCATTAGTCGATTTGGTTCTTTGCATATACTCAAACATCACTTTTGCGCATAACTCAAAACAGGTATCTTGCATCGGCTCCTTTAGGAGTGCGCGGCCGTGCGCGCAGAATTGCCGAGGCAGAACCCGATTTCAGCGAGCCACCATGCAGCTGTTTCTGATCGGCCCAAGCCTGAGACCGAGACTTATATGTACGTATATGACGAGTACGATCAGCGAATCATCGAGGACCGCGTCAAGCAGTTCCGTGATCAGACCCGACGCTATCTGGCAGGCGAGCTGAGCGAAGAAGAATTCCGCCCCCTGCGCTTGCAGAATGGCCTGTATATCCAGCGTTTCGCTCCGATGCTGCGCGTGGCGGTGCCTTACGGCCAACTGACTTCGCGCCAGGTGCGCAAGCTGGCCCAGATCGCCCGTGACTACGACAAGGGCTACGCCCACATCAGTACCCGGCAGAACGTCCAGTACAACTGGCCGGCCCTGGAAGATGTGCCGCAGATCCTGGCCGAACTGGCTACCGTGCAGATGCACGCGATCCAGACCAGTGGCAACTGCCTGCGCAACGTCACCACCGACCAGTTCGCCGGCGTCGCGGCCGATGAATTGATCGACCCGCGTCCATGGTGCGAAATCGTCCGCCAGTGGACGACGTTCCACCCGGAGTTCGCCTACCTGCCACGCAAGTTCAAGATCGCCATCAATGGCTCGAGCTCGGACCGTGCGGCCATCGAAGTCCATGACATCGGCCTGGAGACGGTCTACAACGCCGCCGGCGAGCTGGGCTTCCGTGTGCTGGTGGGCGGTGGCCTCGGGCGTACGCCGGTGGTCGGCGCGTTCATCAATGAATTCCTGCCGTGGCAGGACCTGCTGAGCTACCTCGACGCCATCCTGCGGGTGTACAACCGCTACGGCCGTCGCGACAACAAATACAAGGCGCGGATCAAGATCCTGGTCAAGGCCTTGACGCCTGAAGTCTTCGCCCAGAAGGTCGAAGACGAAATGGCTCACCTGCGTGGCGGCCAGACCACCCTGACCGAAGCCGAAGTCCATCGCGTGGCCAAGCACTTCGTCGACCCAGACTACAAAGTCTTGAGCAATCAGGACGCCGAGCTGGCTGGCCTCGACAAAGAACATCCGGGCTTTGCCCGTTGGCGTACCCGCAATACCCTGGCCCACAAGAAGCCGGGCTACGTCGCGGTGACCTTGTCCCTGAAGCCGACCGGCGTTGCGCCGGGCGACATCACCGACAAGCAGCTGGACGCCGTTGCCGACCTGGCCGAGCGCTACAGCTTCGGCCAACTGCGCACTTCCCACGAGCAGAACATCATTCTGGCGGATGTTGAACAGAGCCAGTTGTTCACCCTGTGGGGCGAGTTGCGCGAGCAAGGTTTCGCCACCCCGAACATCGGCCTGCTGACCGACATCATCTGCTGCCCTGGCGGTGATTTCTGCTCCCTGGCCAACGCCAAGTCGATTCCCATCGCCGAATCGATCCAGCGTCGTTTCGACGACCTGGATTACCTGTTCGACATCGGTGAGCTGGACCTGAACATTTCCGGTTGCATGAACGCCTGTGGTCACCACCATGTCGGCCATATCGGCATCCTGGGCGTGGACAAGAAAGGCGAAGAGTTCTACCAGGTCTCCCTGGGCGGCAGCGGTAACCGTGACGCCAGCCTGGGCAAGATCCTCGGCCCGTCGTTTGCCCAGGATGACATGCCTGACGTGATCGAAAAGCTGATCGACGTGTACATTGAACAACGTACCGAAGACGAGCGCTTCATCGACACTTACCAACGTATTGGCATCGACCTCTTCAAGGAACGCGTCTATGCAGCGAATCATTAAGAACAACGAGGTCATCGACGAAACCTGGCACTTGTTGCCCAAGGATGCGTCCTTCGATGGTATCTCCAACTGCGATGACCTGATCGTGCCCCTGGCCCTGTGGCGTGATCATGGTCACGCCCTCAAGGCCCGCGATGGTGGCCTGGGCGTGTGGCTGGATGCCGACGAGGAAGCGGAAGAAATTGGTGATGACGCCAGCCAATTCCAGGTCATTGCCCTGAACTTCCCAGCCTTTACCGATGGTCGCAGCTACTCCAACGCCCGCCTGTTGCGTGATCGCTATGGCTTCAAGGGTGAGCTGCGGGCGATTGGCGATGTGCTGCGCGACCAGCTGTTCTATATGCGCCGCTGCGGTTTCGATGCGTTTGCCTTGCGCGCCGATAAAGACCCCTATGAGGCGCTCGAAAGCCTCAAGGACTTCTCGGTGACCTACCAGGCTGCCACTGACGAACCGCTGCCACTGTTTCGCCGCCGCTCAAGCTAAACAGTTCCATGAAAAAGCCCTGGTCCGGGTTTCCGGTCCAGGGCTTTTTTGTGGGCGCTGATTACTGTGGGAGCGGAGCTTGCTCGCGAAGGCGGCGCATCTGAACAGATGATGTTGGATTTGCCGCCGCTTTCGCGAGCAAGCCCGCTCCCACAATGGGATTGTCAGTGACTCAACTCTGGAAACCCAGTTACCAGAAACGCTGCTGGGTAAGACGGCTCCACCAGCTCAGCAAGACCCGATCCACCGAACCGCTGGCCGCCATGCCGACGCGCTCTTGCAGGCTTTTACGCTCGGCGTAGTGCAGGTGATACAGCTCGGCGCCCTTGGCTCGTTCGGCCAGGTATTCATCGCTGGTCTTCAGCTCATCCACCAGGCCCTTGCCCAGCGCCGCGACACCCAGCCAGACTTCACCGGTCGCCACTTCATCGATGGCCAGCTGTGGGCGGTAGTTGGACACGAAGTTCTTGAACAGCTCATGGGTAATGTCCAGGTCTTCCTGGAATTTCTCCCGGCCCTTCTCGGTGTTTTCGCCGAACACGGTCAAGGTGCGCTTGTACTCACCCGCCGTCAGCACTTCGAAGTCGATGTCGTGCTTTTTCAGCAGCCGGTTGACGTTGGGCAGCTGCGCGACGACACCGATGGAGCCCAGGATGGCAAACGGGGCACTGATGATCTTCTCGCCAATGCACGCCATCATGTAGCCGCCGCTGGCTGCGACCTTGTCGATGCAGACCGTCAACGGCACGCCGGCCTGGCGGATACGCACCAGCTGCGACGAGGCCAGGCCGTAGCTGTGGACCATGCCGCCGCCGCTTTCCAGGCGCAGTACCACTTCATCCTTCGGGGTGGCGAGGGTCAGCAGCGCGGTGATTTCATGGCGCAGGCTCTCGGTGGCCGAAGCCTTGATGTCGCCGTCGAAATCCAGGACGAAGACCCGAGGCTTGACGGCCGGTTTGTCCTTGCGTTTCTTTTCGGCTTTTTCAACCTTGCCCTGTGTCTTGCGCAAGGCCTTGAGCTGATCCTTGTCCAGCAACGTCTGCTCCAGGCGCTCACGCAGGCCCTTGTAGAAATCGTTGAGCTTGCTCACCTGCAACTGGCCGGCCGATTTGCGCCGCCCTTTACTGCGCAACGCAGCGAAACTGGCCAGCACCACGAGGATGGCGATCACCAGTGTCACAGTCTTGGCCAGGAAACTGGCGTATTCGATGAAAAACTCCACAATGGCTCCTAATAATTCAATACGCCGCTCAAGCGCGGTGTTGCTGGTGCCCAGCATACCCATGCGCCCGCCTCGCGGCCAGCCATGAAACCTGCGGTAACCTTGCTGCGCGGCAGGCACTACGCCCTCCGCAAACGCCCTGCCCAGGGGCTGTAACAGGCATTTCAAACAAGCGTATGTTTTTTCATTGACAGCTCACCGCCATCCTCATAACCTCGCCAAACCTTCAACGTACCGGGATGACGCGGACGTGGGCAGCATCTATCTGATTCGACATGGCCAGGCCTCATTCGGTGCGGACGACTACGATGTCCTTTCGCCTAACGGTGTACGCCAGGCGCAAGTGCTCGGTAGCCACCTGGCAGAGCTGGGTGTCGTATTCGATCGTTGCCTCTCGGGCGACCTGCGTCGCCAGCAAGACACCGCCACGGGCGCGCTGGGCCAGATGTCCGCCGCCGGGTTGCCGGTTCCTGAGTTGGAAATCGATGCCGCGTTCAACGAGTTCGACGCCGACGCGGTGATTCGCGCCCTGTTGCCGGACATGCTCGCGCAGGAACCGGAGGCCTTGGATATCCTGCGCAATGCCGCGCAGAACCGCGCCGAATTCCAGCGCATCTTCGCGTTGATCGTCGAGCGCTGGCTCAGCGGCCGTTACGATCCGCCCGGGCTGGAAAGCTGGCTCGGATTCGTCGAGCGGGTCCAGGCCGGCCTGCTGCGCATCCTGGCGCAAGCCGACAACAGCCACAAGATCGCCGTGTTCACTTCCGGCGGCACCATTACCGCCCTGCTCCACCTGATCATCCAGATACCGGCCCGACAGGCCTTCGAATTGAATTGGCAAATCGTCAACACCTCGCTCAACCACCTGAAATTCAGGGGCAGCGAGGTGGCCCTGGCTTCCTTCAACAGCCATGCCCATCTGCAACTGTTGAAGACCCCGGACCTCATCACCTTTCGCTGAGTCCGGATTACTGTAGACCCTTGCTGTACCACCCAAATAAGGATTGAACCATGACCTCCGTAGCCGACGCCGTACAAGCCATGAAAGCCAAGTTCAACCCAGCCGCCGCTGCCGGCCTGGACCTGGTCTTCGGTTTCCGCATCGATGACACCAAGAATTTCTCGCTGATCGTCAAGGACAGCACCTGCGAACTGCAGGAAGGTGAAAACCCGGACGCCCAGGTGACCCTGGTGATGGACGGCGAAACCCTGGAAGGCATCGTCAGCGGCGAAACCGACGGCATGCAAGCCTTCATGGGCGGCAAACTGCGCGCCGAAGGCGACATGATGCTGGCGATGAAACTGTCCGAGCTGTTCCCAAGCTGAGACAGCGCCCGCGTGCATCGCGGGCCTTGCGTTGCAGCTGAATCCCGCCCCGTGGCGGGATTTGTGTTTCTAGCGCTCCCCGATTCACATCCCATCCACAACCTTGACCCTGTGATTCCAGGTATCGGTGCGGGGTGGCAGCTCTTACAATGCCGGCTTCCCTTGCATCGGCCTGAACATGGACATCGACCTCGCCCGCACCTTCCTGGAAATCGTTCGCCATGGCAGCCTCGCCGCAGCGGCGCAAAAGCTGCACGTCACCCAGACGGCCATTACCGCCCGGGTACAGAAGCTCGAAAGCCAGCTCGGCTGCGCGCTGTTCGTACGCAACCGTGCCGGTGCTCGCCTGACCGCTGACGGCGAAGCCTTCGTAATCTACGCCAACCAACTGGTGCAAACCTGGGAAGCGGCCCGTCGTGACCTGCCGTTGCCTGAGGGCTATCGCAACGTCTTGCACCTGGGCGGCGAGGTCAGCCTGTGCAATCCGTTGATGCTCGCCTGGGCCGGTGAGCTGCGCCGGCAGATCCCAGGCCATGCCCTGCGCATGGACATCCGCGACGGTGAAAAACTGCTGCAACAGCTGGAGCTGGGCCTGTTGGATGCGGCGGTGGTGTATCAGCCCGAATACTGGCCACGCCTGCAAGTGGAACAACTGCTGGAAGAAAAACTCATCCTGGTGCGCCTGGCCGCCCGCCCCGAACCCTACGTGTACATCGACTGGAGCGCGGACTTCCGGCGCCAGCACGACACCGCGCTACCGGACAAGGCCAAGGCCGCCGTGACCTTCAACCTCGGCCCCCTGGCCTTGCAGTACATTCTGGAAAATGGCGGCAGCGGCTACTTCCGTACCCGCGTTTTGCAAAGTTACCTGGACAGCGGCATCCTGGAACGGGTGCCCAAGGCGCCGGAATTCAATTACCCCACCTACCTGGTGTACTCCCGGGACCGGGATTCGGCGGCATTGCAACAAGCGTTCGAGGTGTTGCGAGAGATCGTCAAGACCGGCAGTGACTGGTCGCAACGCTGGGATCCGCTGACGTGAAGGCCAGCGGTGCCAGGCTTGCCGGGATCAGCAAGCCTGGCGACAGTCAGAACGGCCTCAGGAGGGTCGTTGCAACTTTTCCAGAATCTGGTCTTTGATCGACAGGCGCCTTTCCTTGAGCTTCTTGAGTTCGTCGTCCAGGCTGGCCCCGGCCTCGGCTTCAAGCACTGCCTTGTCGATGTCGGCATATTTATCGAAGAGCGTATTGAGCCTGGGGTCCTTGGCCCGCCGCAGCTGAATGTCTTCTTTGCTCCAGTGCAGGTCCTGGGTCAAGTCATGAGTCACAGGCATGGGATACCTCCATCGATAGGTCAGTGGCAGACGTCTTTACGACGCTCGTCGATTATCAGAATGGCCTCGTCGACCGGGTTCTGTCGACCGCTAATCCGACCAGTGGTGACCGTTCGTCGTACTGGAACGCGTTGCGATCAAACCTTTGCGCACGCAGGTGCCTCCATTGAACAGAGGCGGCAACGACCGCTTTTACAACCTGTGTGGAGACTAACTATGGACGGATTTACCCTGCGTCAACTCGGCCTGGCAGTTGCCTTGAGTACCAGCATGGGCATGGCCTGGGCCGCGACTTCCAATGATTTCGTCGACAACGCGGCGGCCGGTGGCATTGCGGAAATCGAAACCAGCAAACTGGCGTTGCAAAAAAGCGCCTCGGCGGACGTCAAGGCATTCGCCAATACGATGATCACCGACCATACCAAAGCCAACGAAGAGTTACTTTCCCTGGCGAAAAAACACGACATCGAAGTACCAGATGAAACCACTCTGGTGAAGAAGGCCAAGGCCAAGATCCTCGATATGCGTGACGAGTCTTTTGACGCGGCCTACGCCAACAACCAGGTCATGGCCCACGAAGAAACCATCGCCCTGTTCAAGAAGGAAGCCGAGACCGTCACCGACGACAAGAAGCCCGGCAACACCGAACTCAAGGCATTTGCCCAGAAACTGTTGCCCGCTCTGCAACATCACTTGGAAGAAGCCAAGAAGCTTCAAGCCGCTCATCCAAGCAAGTAACGCACAGCCGACAAAAAAGCCCACCCGCACTTCAACTACGGGTGGGCTTTCTTATGGATGCTTCGGTTAATTTCGACGCAATACCAGCCATTGTCCCCAGCGTTGGCGAAACCAGCCGTAGCCACTGACCAGCAAAATCCCGCCCAGAACCAACGCCGCCCCGACGATGAAGTTAGGTTCCAGTGGCTCATCCAATAGCCAGACACCGAAGCCGATGCCATACAGCGGCGTCATGAACGACAGTACGCCCAGTTGCGAAGCAAGATAGCGCCGCAGCAACGAGAACCAGATCAGGAAACTGGCGAACGACACCAGCAGCACCTGGAACGCCAGGCTCGCCAGTAATTGCGGCGTGGGATTGATCGTCGTTTGGCCCACCGCCATCGACATCCCGATCAACAGCACCCCGGCGCCCACCAATTGATACAACAGCGTCTGGCTGGCTGGCAGGTCGGTCAACCGCGAGCAACGGACCGTCACCGTGGTAGCGCCCCACAGCGCACCGGCCAGCAAGCCCATGCCGTCGCCGAGCAGTGAACTGCCGCTGCCCGCGCCCGAGGCGCCACTGAAGGCCACCACGATTCCACTGAATGCCACCGCGATGCCCAGCCATTGCGCCGGCTTGAGGCGTTCGCTGGGCAGTCTCCAGTGCAAGCCAAGGGCGGCGAACATCGGCGCGGTGTACAGGAAGATCACCATGTGCGAAGCCGTCGTATGCCGCAGGCCTTCGCCCACCAGCACGAACTCCAGGGCAAACAGCAAGCCCACCAGCATGCCCGGACGCCAACTGCCATCGGCCATGGACAGGCGCTCACCGCGCACCAACACCAGCAACCAGACCAGCAGCGCAGCGATGGCGGAGCGCACACCCAGCTGAAGCATCGGCGCCATGTCGGCGGCGCTGGCCTTGATGGCGACTTGCTGGAAGCCCCAAATGGCGCAAAGGCCGGTCATCAAGGCGCAGACCTGGCCATCCAGGGCGCGGCGGGTGGTCATGGGAATAATCCTTTGTCTGGAATCGATGAAAGGATTGTCTGCCTGGCATCTTTGCTGGATATAGTGTTTATCCGACAAACCATCCCGGTATTCCGTCAGAGCCACCGCCATGCACATTCCCGCGCAACATTTGCGGATCCCGCCGTTCGAAACGGCGCTGCCCGCACCGATCTATTTTCGCAGCGCCTGCATGCCGGCCCATGCCACTTATCCACGGCACCGGCATGCCTGGGGCGAGTTCGTCTATTCGTACAGTGGGGTGATGGAGATCGAGACCGCGCACCACCATTATCTGGCGCCACCGCAATACGGTATCTGGCTGCCGCCGGATCTGGAGCATGTCGGATTCAATCGGCACGAGGCCTGCCATTGTTCGTTGTACCTGGCGGCTGAACTGTGCGACGCGTTGCCCGCTGCGCCTTGCGCGTTGACCCTAAGCCCGTTGATCCGCGCCCTTCTCGAAGAACTGCGCAGCGACCCGCCGAGCCAGCCGCAGACCGTTCAGCAGCAACGCCTGTTGCAGGTGCTGGTGGACAAGCTGGGCCAGGCGCCGCATGTCGGCAGCTACCTGCCCTCTTCCGATGACCCGCTTCTTGGCCCGGTGCTACGGGCATTGGAGGCCAACCCCGGCGATCTACGTTCGCTGCCGGAACTGGCCCGCGCCGCCAACACCACCGAACGCACCCTGATGCGCAGGGCCCAACGGGACCTGGGCATGTCCTTGGTGGAATGGCGCCAGCGCCTGAAGGTCATCGAAGCCCTCGCCCTGCTTGAACGAGGCCAGACCGTGAAAACCATCGGCCTGGACCTGGGCTATAGCAGCGCCTCGGCGTTTATCAGCATGTTTCGCAAGATGATGGGGACCACGCCGGATGAGTATCGACGCAGGCATTTGACCCAGGCATGACTGGCTGGCGATGGCGCTGCTGAAACCGCCTTCGCGAGCAAGCCCGCTCCCACAGGGCTCCCAGGTGTCGACAAAATCCATGGTTAACGCAATTCCACTGTGGGAGCGGGCTTGCTCGCGAAAGCGTCAGTGGGTTCGACATCCATTTGCGCACTCACCCCAAACCGCCCCGCCATCTCCCGACGGCCACTGGCCGTCAGCCCCAACGCCCGGCTATCCAGATCCTGGATCAACCACTTGCGCTTGATCGCCAGCTGCAACAACGCCGCCCCCAGCGCCCCGCCCAAGTGCGGGCGGCGCATGCTCCAATCCAGGCACGGGCAGGCGAACCGGCGCCGCTGAATGGCCAGGGCTTGCACATCGATGCCCAACCCCGCGAACAGCCCTTCGCCGGCTTCGCTCAGGCGATAGTCGGGGCCTTCCCCTTCCACCAGCCAGCCGGCCTCGATCATGTGATCATGCAACCGCACCGCCAGCGTGCCGGCCATGTGGTCGTAACAGGTGCGGGCAAATTGCAGGCGATCCGGCGTGCGTGGCGTGAAGGTCGGCGCGGCGTTCTGGCCGATCACCATCAGCGCTTCGAGGGCCTGGGCGACGCGCGGGTCCGCCAGGCTGTAATAGCGATGCCGGCCCTGGATATGCAGGCGCACCAAGGCCAAGTCCTTGAGCTTGGCCAGGTGAGCGCTGGCGGTGGAAGCACTGACCTCGGCAATGCTCGCCAATTCGGTGCTGGTGCGGGCGTGGCCGTCCATCAATGCACAGAGCATTCGGGTGCGGGCCGGTTCAGCAATGGCGGCGGCTACCTGGGACACGCCCACATCATGATGTTCTGCGTTCATATTTCGCTCCACGACGAATCAAGCCATGCATCGACTGGAGATAGTAGCAACACTTTCTCCCTGACGAACAAGGCAGCGCTTCATGGACCCGATCATCGCCGCAACCCACCCCGATCCCTACCCTTACTACGCAAGCCTGCGGGCCAAGGGCGGGCTGACCTTCGACCGGCCATCGAACCTGTGGATCGCCAGCAGCGCCGAGGCGTTATGCGCGGTGCTGCGTCACCCCCATTGCCAGGTGCGCCCCGCCGATGAGCCGGTGCCAAAGGCGATTGCCGAGGGGCCTGCCGGCCGGGTGTTCGGGCAGTTGATGCGGATGAACGAAGGAGAACGGCATCGCTGCCCACGCGCGGCGATTGCGCCGGGGTTGCAGGACGTTGATCCACAGCGCATTGAGGATCTGGTCAGGGCACGTTTCCTCAGGGAAGGCGCCGAAGGCCTGCGCCAGGCCCAATTCATCGGGCCGGTCAGCGTGGTAGCGGCGTTGCTGGGTTTCAATCCGGCGGACAGTCGGCTGGTCAGCGAACTGACGGCCGATTTCGTCGCCTGCCTGTCGCCCCTGAGCGATGCAACGCAACTGGCGGCCGCCCACCGGGCCAGCGAGCAACTGGCAAGGTTGTTTAACGAACGGACCGAGGAGCGAGATAACCCATTGTTGATGGGCATTGGCCAGGGCTTCGAGGGCGCCGATCCGGATAATCGGGTCGCCAACCTGATCGGCCTGCTCTCGCAAACCTTTGACGCCACGGCAGGCCTGATCGGCAATGCGCTGCTGGCGCTGATACGCAATCCGGAGTTGCATCAAACACTCAAGGACGATGCCACACAGATCAGCCCGTTGCTGGCCGAAATCCAGCGCTTCGACCCGCCCGTGCAAAACACCCGCCGCTTCGTCGCCGCACCTTGCCAGATTCTCGGCACCGCGCTGGAACCCGCCGCGACGATCCTGGTGCTGCTGGCCTCGGCCAACCGCGATCCCCAGCTCAATCCGCAGCCGGATGCCCTGCTGCTGGAGCGCGCGAACCGCCGCAGTTTCAGCTTCGGTACCGGCCGCCACGAATGCCCGGGGCAAACTCTGGCGCTGGAGATCGCCCGCGCCACGCTGGGTACGATACTTGCGCGAGAACTGTCGCTGGACCGATTGGCCTGGCGCTACCGCCCCTCTCTCAACGGACGCATCCCGCAGTTCAGCGACCGGCCCTGAGCGAAGCGCCCATCAATCGTCTCGGGTCAGTACTTCCAACAGCTCTATTTCGAAGATGAGGTTGGCGTTGGGCTTGATGTGCGCGCCCATGGACCGCTCACCGTAGGCAAGATGGGCCGGCACCAGCAGCTTGCGCTTGCCGCCGACTTTCATGCCCATGAGGCCAAGGTCCCAACCCTTGATAACGCGTCCGGTACCGATGACGCACTGGAAGGGTTTGCCGCGACTGTAGGACGAATCGAATTCGGTGCCGTCCTCCAGCGTGCCGCGATATTGAGTGGTAATCAGCGCACCTTTGACTACGCTTTTACCGTCGCCCTGTTCCAGGTCGATGATTTGCAGTTCTTCGTTCATGGGGCGTTCCCGAGTGATCCAAGGCGCGGGTTTTCGCAGAATTGCGGGCATCTGGCAATCTTTTGTGGCAAGGGAGCTCCTGAGGGAACCGCAGCGGCCACTTCGGTTCACATGGGTATCGTCCCTGCATTTCAGATAAGGATTTTCTGATGATCGACTCTCGCCCCCTCCACAGCTTCATTCCTCCCTACATCCTCAACCGCATCATCGCCCACGGCTCCGAACAGCAACGTTCCAGTGCCCTCGGCACGCTGACCCACGTGCGCAGCCTGCGGCACAATCCCGGCCCACCCGGCAATCTTCCCGCCGCCGCGAAACTGCCCAAGCGCGACAAGGCCGGTCATCCGCAGCGCGCCGTGCATGACGCCCAAAACACCATGGAACTGCCCGGCCAACCGATACGCCTGGAAGGCCAGGCAGCCAGCGGCGACCCGGCCGTGGACGAGGCCTATGATGCCCTCGGAGCCACTTACGACTTTTTCTGGAAAGTGCTGGGCCGCGACTCCATCGACAACAAAGGCTTTGCCCTGGTGGGCAGCGTGCATTACGGCCAGGGCTACGAAAACGCCTTCTGGAATGGCGCGCAGATGGTGTTCGGCGATGGCGACGGTGAAATTTTCCAGCGCTTCACCCGATCCCTGGACGTCGTGGCCCATGAGCTGGCCCATGGGGTCACTGAAAGCGAAGCCGGGTTGATCTACGCCAATCAGTCCGGTGCGTTGAACGAGTCCATCTCCGATGTGTTCGGCTCGCTGGTCAAGCAGTTCGTGCTCGAACAGACCGCCGACCAGGCGGACTGGTTGATCGGCGCCGACCTGCTCACCGACAAGATCAACGGCGATGGCCTGCGCAGCATGTCCAACCCCGGCACCGCCTATGACGACCCGCTGCTGGGCAAAGACCCACAACCGGCGCACATGCGCGAGTTCGTCATCACCCGTGAGGACAACGGCGGCGTGCACATCAATTCGGGGATTCCCAACCGCGCCTTTTATCTGACGGCGACCACGCTGGGCGGATTCGCCTGGGAAAAGGCCGGGCGGATCTGGTATGAAACCTTGTGCGACAGAAGACTGGCCAACGACGCGTCCTTCAGCGCCTTCGCCCGCCTGACCATCGAGCACGCCCGCCAGCGATTCGGTACGCGGGAAGTGCAAGCGGTGCAGAACGGCTGGCTGCAGGTCGGCGTCGACCTGACACAGGAGAGCTGATGAAAAACCTTCCAGACCTCGACGACAACGCTGTGGTACGGCTGTCACGCCAAGGTGGCGTGGCGGCCATCCATGCACTGACCCGCCCACGGGAAATCGAATTCGCCCAATGCGACCTCGACCAGCGCACCCGCATCTGTTCGGTGCTGGAAGGTTGTCTGCCGTTGACCTCGTCCACACCCGGGCGAGGCGACCAGCGCTTCTTCCAGATCGAAGTGCGTTACCGCGCCAACGACCAGGATGACGAAATGGTGATGCAGGTGCCTGAGGACCAGGCACCCGGCGAACTGGTGCACTTGTGGGACAAGGGCGAAGTGCTCTGAGCTAGCGCGTGGCCGGCACGATCTTGACGATTGCGCCGGACACGGTTTCGATCAGCAGATACTTATCATCGATATGCACCCATTGCTGCTCTTCTGTCGGCTGCTCGAGCTTTTTCTGTTTCCAGTCTTTCATGGCTTTGTCCGCACGCTGGTAGTCGGCCGGTACCCGGTCGTTCTCTACCAGCCGGCGGCCATTGCTCGGCGAATGCTCAAGAGCGTCTCCTGTCTTCTCGACCGCTTGCGCAACAGGCCCAAGGGCTCCGAGGCCGGCAATCAGGACCAGGCTGGCGATCAGGGTTGGTTTGCGCATAGAAAAAAACTCCAGTTATACGAAGGACTGAATCTGGGACTTCGCGGGTGGCGAATCATTCCTTTTAATGTAGCGCCTTGAAGCTGGGAGAAGCGCCACCACGGGTTATGCCTGGCATGGCATAGTGGCGAGCCTTTGGACTACAACCTGCGCCGGACGGACCCATCATGAGCACCACCGCATCACCAGCCCTCAAGGAAATCTTCAACAGCGCCCGCCTGGAACACATCGCCAGCGAAATGCGCGCGGTGTATCCGGACTTCGATGCCAAGGGGTTCTTGCACATGGCCAATGACGGACTGGCCGAATTGTCGGTGATGCAGCGCATGGCCCGGGTCAGCGAATGCTTGCATGCGGTGTTGCCTCTCAGCTTTGAGGCATCGCTGGACGTGCTGCGCGGGGTCGCACCGCGCCTGAACAGCGCTTTTGTCAGCATGTTTTTACCCCACTATGTGGCGTCTTACGGTCGGCACGCCTTCGACCCGTCCCTGGACGCGCTCAAGTACTTCACCCGGTTCGGCTCCTCGGAGTTTGCGGTGCGGCATTTCTTGCGCGACGACCTGGAGCGCACCCTCAAAGTCATGCATGAATGGGCCCTGGATGCCAACGAGCACGTGCGCCGACTGGCCAGCGAAGGCAGCCGGCCACGCTTGCCATGGTCGTTTCACCTTGAGCCGATCCAGGCCAACCCCGGACTTGCCGCCGGGATCCTCGACGCACTCAAGGCCGACAGCAGCCTTTACGTGCGCAAGTCAGTGGCCAACCACCTCAATGACGTGACCAAGGCACATCCGGATTGGGTGTTGGACCGGATCGAGGGCTGGCCGCTCGACAATAGCCACACCCGATGGATTGCCCGACACGCGCTGCGCAGCCTGATCAAACAAGGGAATGCCAGGGCGCTGGCTGTCATCGGAGTGGGCGGCAAGGCACACGTCCATATCCTGGATTTGCAAGTGAGCCCTGCAGTGATTCGCCTGGGAGACCAGATCACCCTGTCGTTCAAGGTGCAATCAACCCTCGGACAGGAGCAGCGCTTGGTGATCGATTACGCCATCGACTACGTGAAGGCTTCCGGCGGCACCTCAGCCAAAGTCTTCAAGCTCAAGACCTTCGACCTGCCCGCCCAGGGCTGCATCAGCCTCAGCCGCTCCCAATCCATCCGCGAGTTGACCACCCGCCGGCACTACGCCGGCCGGCACGCGGTGCACCTGCTGGTCAACGGCGAGCGATTGGGCAGCACGGCATTCGACATTCTTTCCTGAGGCGTATCAGGCCATCGCCACGTGTTGCGCCTGGCGTATGTCGTGGATGAAACGTTCGGCAGGCTGCGGATGGCCAAGCAGGTAGCCCTGCAGCGAATCGCAGCCCAACTTCGTCAGGAAGCTCTGCTGCACGTCGGTTTCCACCCCTTCGGCGACGATCCGCAGGCCCAAGGCCTGGCCGAGGGCAACGATGGCCGAAACGATGGCCGCGTCATCGCTGTCGTGTTCCAGGTCACGGACAAAGCCCCGGTCGATTTTCAGCTCGTTGGCCGGCAGGCGCTTGAGGTACATCAGGCTCGAATAGCCAGTGCCGAAGTCGTCGATGGACAGGTCCACGCCCATGTCCGAAAGCTGTTGCAGCACCGTCATGCTGGCGTCCGCATCGCTCATGGCGGTGGTCTCGGTGATTTCCAGGGTCAGGCTGTTGGCTGGCAGATGATGAGTCTGCAGCGCCTTGGCCACGCTCTGCACCAACCCGGTGTGGCAGAACTGCAAGGCCGAGAGGTTCACCGCGATACGCCAATCGGTATAACCGAGCACGTACCATTCGCGCATCTGGCGACAAGCCTCGTTCAGCACCCATTCGCCGATGGGAATGATCAATCCGGTCTTTTCCGCCAAGTCGATAAAGGTGTCGGGCATCAACTGCCCCTGGGTCGGATGGGCCCAGCGCAACAACGCCTCGGCTCCGACCGGGCGGCCATTGGCGGCGTCGAACTTGGGCTGGTAATGCAGGCTGAACTGCCGCTGCTCCACGGCGATGCGCAAGTCCTGCAGCAACTGCAACTGCTTGCGGGCGTTGCTGTTCATTGAGGCGTCGAAAAAACTGTAGCCATTCTTGCCGGCGCCCTTGGCGTGGTACATCGCCGCGTCCGCATTCATCAGCAATTCATCGGCGCTCTGGCCGTTGCCGGGGAAAAGTGCGATGCCGACACTCGCAGAAATCTGCAAGTCATGTTCAGCCACCCGGAACGTGCGGGCGATCAAGCCGACCTGACGCGCCGCCAGTCGCAAGGCGTCGTCGGGCTCGGCCAGTTGCACCAGTAACACGAACTCATCGCCGCCGATCCGCGCCAGCGTGTCCTGGCTGCGCAAGTCTTCTCGCAGGCGCAGGGCCACGTCCCGCAGCAGCAGATCACCCATGTGGTGACCGAAGGCGTCGTTGACCGGCTTGAAGCCATCGAGGTCGATGAACATCAAGGCAAAGCAGCCGCCCTGCTCCTGGACTCGATGCATCGCCTGGCTGATACGATCGGCCAGGAGCACGCGGTTGGGCAATCCGGTCAGCGGGTCGTGCAGGGCCAGTTGGGTCAGTTCTCGATTGGCCTGGGTCAGGGATTGGGCCAGCTCGGCAGTCCGGGCTTCCATGCGCGCGTCAAGAATAGAGGTCAGCAAGGCGATGGCCAGTACCGCCAGCGTGGTGATCAGCACCACATTGTCCAGGCCCTTGCCACTCAAGCCGTCCAGGGAACCGCAAAAGCTGCCATCGCGAAACTGCGCCCCGGCCATGCCGGTGTAGTGCATGCCGACAATGGCGATGCCCATGACCACCGCCGCGCCCGCGCGAGCCAGGCGCACATGGGGCGTGTTGCGGCGCAAGCGAAAGGCAATCCACAGCGCGGCCGCCGAGGCGCCGACGGCAATCATCAGCGAAGCCCCGAACAACGTCGGGTCATAATCGATACCTGGCTGCATCCGCAGCGCGGCCATGCCGGTGTAATGCATGGCGCTGATGCCGGCACCCATGATCAGCGCGCCGAAGGCCAACTGCCATGCTGGCAAACGCGGCTGGCTGACCAGCCACAAGGCAAATCCACAGGAAAGGATGGCGATCAACAGCGACAGCGCGGTGATCGACAGGTCATAGCCAAGCTCCACCGGGAGCGTGAACGCCAGCATGCCGATGAAATGCATGGACCACACGCCCACCCCCATCGCCAACGCGCCACCTACCATCCACGCATGCGCCGCGCGCCCCTGGGTGGTGGCGATACGCCCGGCCAGATCCAGTGCGGTGTAGGAAGCCAGTACGGCAACAAACAGGGAGATTGAAACAAGGGCGGGGGAATAACTGCCGATCAGCATGGTTTTTCTCGTGACTGCAAAGCCGAACTGCTTCCATGCCCGGTTGAAAGGTGGCAATTGTACGCAATCGTATCGCCGACGCACTGTTCAAATGTCAAAAAGCCATCAACGCTCGAATATTTTCGACGAAAGACATTTCGCCTGCCCATTTCGGACGCCTTGGATCCATAATCCCGCCTCAATCCCCTTCCACAGGGTTTGGAGTTGATTCAATCGATGGCAATAACAGGCCCGCCGCGCGCGTGATGGCTCATACTCGGCGCACCTTTCTCGAACAGTGATTGCCATGCCTTTCCTCGCCCGCACTCACCCGCGTCTTTCCAGTGCCACGGTCCTTGGCCTGGCTGTCGGCATCCTGGCGCCTGTGGACGCTATCCTCAGCAAGGTCCTGATCGGCTGGAACGCCGGGGTCTGGACTTACCTGATCCTGATGTTCTGGCTCACCGTCCGGGCCAAGGCGCCCGACGTCAAGCGCATCGCCGAAATCGAAGATGAAAATGCCGGTCTGGTCCTGCTGATGGTCTGCATCGCCGCATTGGCCAGCCTGGCGACCATCACCTTCGAACTGACCGGCAGCCGCGACCTGCAAACCGCCGGCAAACTCCTGCATTACGGTTTTACAGCAATGACGGTGATCGGTTCGTGGCTGCTGATCGGGGTGATCTTCAGCGTTCACTACGCGCGGTTGTATTACACCTGGGAAGGCAAGGAGCCGGCCCTGCGCTTTGCCGAAGGGCTGACCACGCCCAACTATTGGGATTTCCTGTACTTCTCTTTCACCATTGGAGTGGCGGTACAAACATCGGACGTGGGGGTGGCCACGCGGCAGTTGCGCAAGATCGTACTGGCGCAGTCGTTGATCGGCTTTTTGTTCAATACGGCGATTCTTGGATTTTCGGTCAATATTGCGGCGGGGTTGTTTAACTAAAGAGTCAGGACGGCGTTGGCAGCCGCAGCCTGAAACGCGCTCCGCCCAGCGGCGAGGCTTCGGCCGTCAGCGTTCCTCCTTGGGCTTCCAGGGCGCGACGGCTGATGGCCAGGCCGAGGCCGAAGCCGCCCGTGGCGCGGTCACGGCTGCGGTCCAGGCGATAGAACGGCTCGAACACGCGCTCGCGTTCGCTGTCGGGAATTCCGATGCCATCGTCGTCGATCCAGATCTCGCAACCCCGGTCGCTGACCCGCACACCCACCTGGATCCGCTTCTCGCAATAACGCATGGCATTGCGCAGCAGGTTCTGCAAGGCTCGGGCGGTCAGGCGCGGATCCAGCACGAAGCGCTCCAGCGTCCCGTGCAACAGCACATCGATCACCACATCCGGCGCCGCCAGATCCTCGTCGACACTGCCCAGAATGCTGTCGATGAACTCATCCAACGGTACTTCGACCCGTTCGGGCAAACGCGCGGGATTCTGCAAACGGCTGTAGGACAGCAATTCCAACACCAGCTCATCCAACTCACGGATGTGCGCCACCAGCCCTTGCAGACGCTCACGACTGGCCAGTGGCAGGTCATCGGAAAGCGCCAGGGCCAGGCCGAAATCGAGCCGGGTCAAGGGCGTGCGCAGTTCGTGGGACACCGCGTTGAGCAGGTCCCGTTGCTGGTTGAGCAGGTTCTCGATATCGCCGGCCATGGTGTCGAACACATGGGCGAGGCTGCCAATGTTCGACCGAGAGGCGATATGCGTACGCTCGCTGAGGTGACCTTTACCGAAGCGCTCGGCGGTGCGCTTGAGGCGTTCCAGATCACGCCAGTGAGGCCGCAGCCAGAGCAGCAGGCAGGCGAGCATCGTCGCGCCGATCAACACATTGATGCTCCAATACAACCAACTTACGTCCGCCGGATCCGGCGGCACGATCATCTTGACCGCCGTGTGCTCATCCAACGGCGAGACCGCCAGGGTTCGCCACGCCCAGTCGCCCAGGCGTACAACGTGCTCGCCATGCTTGAGGCGCGCCTGCTCCACGGGGCTGAAACCGCCGTCGTCAATGGCGACCAGCTCAATGCGCAGCGGGTCGAACTCCTGATCCATCTGCGCCGCCAGCGCCGGCCATTGCTCGCTGGGTACGGCACGGAACTGCTTGACCAGCAAGGTTTGCAGGCCCCGGGAATAATCGAGGTTGTAAGTCAGGAAGCGCTCATGGAACAGGCGGATCACCAGCTCCGGCATCAGATAGATCGCCGCGCTGTAGGAGACGATGGTGACCAGGTAAAGACGGATCAGCAGTTTCCACATCGGCTCAGCATTCCCACTCGGAACGACTGAACAAATAACCCTTGCCCCACACGGTCTTGATCTTGCGCGCTTCACCGGCGTTATCGTCGAACTTGCGCCGCAGCTTGGAAATCGCCACATCGACCGAACGGTCGGTGCCATTGAATTCGATACCCCGCAGCCGTTGCAGGATCTGATCGCGGCTCAGCACTTCTCCGGAATGACGGGCCAGCACCACCAACAGGTTGTATTCACCACTGGACAGCTCCACCGCCTGCCCACGCCAGGTCACGGTGCGCTCGGACAAATCGATGCAAAGATTGCCCATGAGAATGCGATCGTTGGCCGTCTGCGGTTCGCTGAAGCTGCTGCGACGCAGCAAGGTGCGCACCCTCGCCAGCAACACCCGGGGCTCACACGGTTTGGTGACGTAGTCGTCGGCGCCCATTTCCAGACCCAGTACCTGATCATGGCTATCGTCCCGGGCGGTGAGCATCAGGATCGGCAAGGTTGCCGAATCGGCTCGCAATAAGCGGCAGACCTGCAACCCATCCAATCCCGGCAGCATCAGGTCGAGGATTACCAGATCCGGCGGATCGACCCGCGCCCGCTCGCGGACATGGTCGCCACGGCTGAGCACACTGACCTGATAGCCGTTGCGCTCCAGATAACTGGCGATCAGCTCGGAGAGTGCGGTGTCGTCTTCGACCAGGAGGATGTTGGGCATCGTGTTTCCAGAAAGTGCTTTAGCGCCTGATAGGCCGCCTTCGCGAGCAAGCCCGCTCCCACAATAATCACGCGAACTCCTGTGGGAGCGGGCTTGCTCGCGAAGGCGGCACTGCAGTCACCCGAGAATCAAGCAGCCAAGGATATACGCCCTCGCCCATTCCCGAGCAAACCCCTTACACAATTTCACATACCCCCTACAAAGCTTTACCGCTGCTCGCGATCGTCCCTCGTAGCATGGCAGCGTTCATTATTGGGGAAGCACCATGTCAACGAACACCTTCGCCATCCTGGGCCTGTTGCTCGGGGCGCTGCTGTTGAGCGCCTGCGACAGCGCCTCGCCCCCTGCCGACGAAGCGCCGCTGGCCACCGTAACCATCGAAACCATCCAGGCCCGGCCACTGTCCATCAGCAGCGAACTGAGCGGGCGCATTGCCGCGCCGCGAACCGCCGAGGTACGCGCGCGAGTGCCAGGGGTGGTGTTGCAACGGGTCTATCGCGAAGGCAGCGATGTAAAGAAAGGCGAGGTGTTGTTCCGCATCGATCCAGCCCCGTTCAAGGCCGACCTCGACAGCACCGAGGCCGCGTTGCGCAAAGCCGAGGCCAACGCGTTCCAGGCCCGCCTGCAAGAACAGCGTTACTCGCAGTTGATCACCGACAACGCCATCAGCGGCCAGGACTACGATAATGCCCGCGCCGCCGTTCGCCAGACCGCCGCCGACGTTGCTGCCAACAAAGCTGCCGTGGAGCGGGCCAGGCTGAACCTGGGGTATGCCACGGTCACGGCGCCGATTGCCGGGCGCATCGGCCGGGCACTGGTCACCGAAGGCGCACTGGTGGGCCAGAACGAAACCACGCCCCTGGCGCTCATCCAGCAGTTGAATCCGATCCACGCAGATCTCACGCAATCGACCCGCGAACTCAACGAGCTGCGCCGGGCCTTGCGTTCCGGACAGTTGCAGCAGGTCGGCCAGGACCAGGCCAAGGCCACGTTGATCCAGGACGACGGCAGCCTCTACTCGTTGCCGGGCAAGCTGCTGTTCACCGACATCAGCGTCGACCCGGGCACCGGCCAGATCACCCTGCGCAGCGAGTTTCCCAATCCCGACCTTGACCTGTTGCCGGGCAGCTTTGTGCGCGTACGCCTGGAACAAGCCTTCGACCGCCAGGGTATCAGCGTGCCGCAACGGGCCATCCAGCGCGACAGCGCCGGCATCGCCCACGTGTTGCTGCTCGACGCGCAGCAACAGGTCAGCCTGCAACCGGTGGAATTGGGCACCGTGAAAGACGATCGCTGGATCGTCACCCACGGCCTCAAGCCTGGCGACCGCATCGTGGTGCAAGGGCTGCAACATGCTCGCCCCGGTGAAAAGGTCCGGATCGACGACTCCCCTCTTCCCCTTGTCCAGGTGCCTGGTCAATAAGCAGGACGTTTCCTATGCCGCAGTTCTTTATCGACCGTCCCGTGTTCGCCTGGGTGGTCGCGCTGTTCATCCTGCTGGCCGGTGCGTTGGCCATCCCGAAGCTGCCGGTGGCGCAGTATCCTGACGTCGCGCCACCGCAGATCGAGATCTATGCGGTGTACCCGGGCGCCTCGGCGCAAACCGTGGACGAAAGCGTAGTCAGCCTGATCGAAGAAGAACTCAACGGCGCCGACAACCTGCTGTATTTCGGTTCCCAGAGCAGCCTGGGCAGCGCCACCATCACTGCGACTTTCCAGCCCGGCACCAACCCCGAACTGGCCCAGGTCGACGTACAGAATCGCCTCAAGGCCGTGGAGTCACGCCTGCCCCAATCGGTCACCCAGCAAGGTTTGCAGGTGGACAAGGTCTCGGCGGGTTTCCTGTTGCTCATCACCCTGACCTCCAGTGACGGCAAGCTTGACGACGTGGCCCTCAGCGATTACCTGGCGCGCAATGTGATGAATGAGATCAAGCGTCTGGACGGTGTCGGCAAGGCGCAGTTGTACGGGGCCGAACGGGCGATGCGGATTTGGATCGATCCGCAGAAATTGCTGAGCTTCAACCTGACCCCGGCCGACGTCAACGCGGCCATCGTGGCGCAGAACGCTCAGGTGTCGGCAGGCAGCATCGGCGACTTGCCGACCCGTACGACCCAGGAAATTACCGCGACGGTGCTGGTCAAGGGCCAACTGTCGACGCCCGAAGAATTCGCCGACATCGTGCTCAAGGCCAACCCCGACGGCTCGACCGTGCGCATCGCCGACGTCGCACGGGTAGAGGTCGGCAGCCAGGAATACCAATTTTCCACCCGCTTGAACGGCAAGCCGTCCACCGCCGTCAGCGTGCAATTGTCCCCCGGGGCCAATGCCGTGAGCACGGCAAACCGGGTGCGCCAGAAGATGGACGAACTGGCGCGCTATTTCCCGGCGGGTGTGGCGTACAAGATCCCGTACGACACGTCGCCTTTCGTCAAAGTCTCGATCACCAAGGTGGTCTATACCCTCGCCGAGGCGATGCTGCTGGTGTTCGCCGTGATGTTCCTGTTCCTGCAGAACGTGCGCTACACATTGATCCCGACATTGGTGGTACCGGTGGCGTTGATGGGCACCTTCGCCACGATGTTTGCCCTGGGTTTTTCCATCAACGTGCTGACCATGTTCGGCATGGTATTGGCCATCGGCATCCTGGTGGACGATGCCATCGTCGTGGTGGAAAACGTCGAGCGAATCATGGCCAGCGAAGGGTTGTCACCCAAGGAAGCCACGCGCAAGGCCATGCAGCAGATCACCGGGGCGATCATCGGCATCACCCTGGTACTGGTGGCGGTGTTCATCCCGATGGCGTTCATGCAAGGTTCGGTGGGGGTCATCTATCGGCAGTTCTCGCTGTCCATGGCCACGTCGATCCTGTTCTCGGCGTTCCTGGCATTGACGCTGACCCCGGCACTCTGCGCGACCCTGTTGAAACCGATCGCCCAGGGCGAACACCACGCCAAAGGTGGATTCTTCGGCTGGTTCAATCGGCGCTTCGACCAGTTGGGTGATCGCTATCAGGGCTGGGTGGCCTACGCGCTGAAACGCACCGGGCGCTACCTGCTGATCTACGGCGTGCTGTTGGTGGGCATGGGCCTGCTGTTCAGTCGCCTGCCCTCCTCTTTCCTGCCGGTGGAGGACCAGGGCTACACCATCACCGACATCCAATTGCCACCCGGCGCGAGCAAAAACCGCACGGTGCAAGTGGTTGAGCAGATCGAAGCCCACAACGCCGGTGAGCCCGGGGTGGGCGACAGCACGATAATCCTGGGCTTTAGCTTTTCCGGCAGCGGGCAAAACGCCGCATTGGCGTTCACCACCCTCAAGGACTGGTCGGAGCGCGGCAGCGATGACTCGGCCAGCGCCATTGCCGAGCGGGCCAACCAGGCGTTCGGCTCGATCAAGGACGCCATGGCCTTTGCCGTCCTCCCGCCGCCAGTGGATGGCTTGGGGACGTCCAGCGGTTTCGAGTTCCGCTTGCAGGACCGCGGCGCCCTTGGCCATGCCACGCTGATGCAAGCCCGCAGCGAACTGCTCGCTGCCGCGGAAAAAAGCCCGGTCTTGATGAACGTGCGCGAGAGCGCCCTGGCCGAAGCGCCGCAAGTACAACTGGAAGTGGACCGCAAGCAGGCCAACGCCCTGGGCGTATCCTTTGCCGACGTCGGCAGTGTGCTGGCGACCGCCGTGGGCTCGACCTACATCAATGACTTCCCCAATCAGGGTCGCATGCAGCGGGTGGTGGTCCAGGCTGAAGGCGATCAACGCAGCCAGGTCGCCGACCTGTTGAAGATCCACGTGCGCAACGACGCCGGAAAAATGGTGCCGCTGTCAGCCTTTGTCCAGGCCCGGTGGACCCAGGGTCCGGCTCAACTGACCCGGTACAACGGCTACCCGGCGATCAGTATCTCCGGCGAACCGGCCCCCGGTCACAGCACCGGCGAGGCCATGGCGGAAATCGAACGGCTGGTGGCCCAGGGGCCGGCGGGCCTGGGCCAGGAATGGACCGGGCTGTCCTTGCAGGAACGTCTGTCCGGCAGCCAGGCGCCTGTTTTGCTGGGCCTGTCGCTGCTGGTGGTGTTCCTGTGCCTGGCGGCGCTCTATGAGAGCTGGTCGATCCCCACCTCGGTGCTGCTGGTGGTACCGCTGGGCGTGCTCGGCGCGGTGCTGGCGGTGTCGCTGCGCGGCATGCCCAACGATGTGTTCTTCAAGGTCGGGCTGGTCACCATCATCGGGCTGTCGGCGAAGAATGCGATCCTGATCATCGAGTTTGCCAAGAGCCTGTACGACGAAGGCCACGATCTGATCGACGCCACGCTCCAGGCCGCGCGCCTGCGTTTGCGGCCGATCATCATGACTTCCCTGGCGTTCATTCTCGGCGTGGTGCCTCTGGCGATCGCTACCGGGGCCAGCTCGGCGAGCCAGCAGGCCATCGGTACGGGGGTGATTGGCGGGATGATCACCGCAACGTTGGCGGTGGTGTTTGTGCCGGTGTTTTTCGTGACGGTGATGAGGCTTGTGCGTAGATCCAGCAAGCAGCGTTGAATCTGAGGGAACGAGGCTGATTGTGATTTTATAGTTTGTGTGTATATCCGTTTTTTTGGTAACGGCTGCTTAGGGTTCCGCCCTTACGGCGGGTCACTTTTGGAAGAGCGCCAAAAGTAACCAAAAGCGCTTTGCCCCACCACTCGGTGCCTCGCTAGGGCTCGGCATGCCCGAACGCAGGCATTGCTCCGTGGGCCCGCCGCGAAGGGTCATCCATGACCCAGCGCGGCTATCCCGGCATCCATGCCGGGATGCCCACTACGCAATGCCTGCGTTCGGCCAGCGTGGTTTAACGGGGCGTCCAGATCAAGGTCAAGGTCAAGGTCAAGGTCAAGGTCAAGGTCAAGGTCAAGGTCAAGATCCAGATCCAGATCCAGATCCAGATCCAGATCCAGATCCAGATCTAAAGCAAAGCAAGAGCAGGGCGCCCCCCAGCATCTTTATAGCTGAACCACCGCTATCGCGAGCAAGCTCGGTCCCACAGAAGAAACGCGGTCCCAAAAAAACAGGTCGGCTCTCAGGCCGCCTCGCGGTGGACGTTGATCTCGGCGCCCCGTTAACCACGCTGGCCGAACGTAGATATTGCGTAGTGGGCACCTCGGCATGGATGCCGAGGTAGCCGCGCTGGGCCATGGATGGCCCTTCGCGGCGGCCCACGGAGCAATGCCGGAGTGAGGGCATGCCGAGCATTAGCGAGGCACCGAGTGGTGGGGCAAAAGCGTTTTGGTTACTTTTGCGCTTCTCAAAAGTGACCCGCTGTAAGAGCGGAACCGCCAGCAGCCGTTACCAAAAAAACGGATATACACACAAACCATAACTCCGCGATCCCTCAAGCCCGCCGCTCCCGCAGCAACCCCTCCGTACACAGGACAATCCGTCGGCACGCATCCGCCAGTTTCGCCTGATCGACCACCAACCCAATCCGTATATGCCCCGCCGCACTGGGCCCGAACGCCTCGCCGGCCAGCACCGACACGCCATAGCCGTCCAGCAGCCGCTCGGCGAAGCCCTGGGCGCCGAGGCCAGTCTGGCGCACGTCGACCATTACAAACATGCCGCCATCGGGTCGCACCGGCTTGAGGCCAGGGCAGTCGGCCAACGCGGCGCAGACCAGATCCCGGCGTTGGCGATACTCCTCGCGCATCAGCGTCACCTCCGGCAGATCCTGTTCCAGTGCGACCTGGGCAGCCCGCTGCACAAAATCCGGCAAGCCAAACAGCATGCACAGCGACAGGTTCGCCAAGTGCCCGGCCAACGACTGCGGACCGATCACCCAACCGATACGCCATCCGGTCATGGCGTGAGACTTGGACAGGCTGTTGATGGTGGCGGTGCGCTCGGCCATGCCCGGCAGGCTCGCCGGACTGATGTGTTCGCCTTCGTACAACAAGTCGCTGTAGACCTCATCGCTGATCAGCCACAAATCATGCTCGATGCACAACTTCGCCAGGGCTTGCCAGATAGGCAATCGCAGGCTCGCGCCAGACGGGTTATTGGGACTGTTGAGCAACATCGCCCGGGTGCGTGGCGTGACCAGGCGAGCGACATCGGCCGGCTCGACCCGGAAACCGTTCTCCGGACGCACCGCCACCGGCACCACTTTCGCCCCGCAGGCACCAAACACCGCTTCATAAGTGACGTACATCGGCTCGGCGACGATCACTTCATCCCCAGGGTCGAGCAGGCATTGCGCGACCGCATACACCGCGCATTGCGCACCCGGCAGCACGGTGACATGGCTTGCATCCACGCCCTGGCCGCAACGCTGGCGATGGCGCCGGGCAATGCTGGTACGCAAGGAATGCAGGCCACGAATATCCGAATAATGCGTGTCGCCGGCCCGCAGACTGCCCACCGCCGCATCGACAATGGCCCGCGGCGTATCGAAGTCTGGATCGCCCACCGACAACAGCAACACATCCATGCCCCGCTCACGCATGGCCAGCGCCCGATCATGAATATCCCAGGCAGCGGCACCCTCGCCGATGATGCGTTGGGTCAAGGCTGAAAAGCGCATGTACGTCTCCTGATTGCGCGAGGTCCAGCCTCAACCCTATCTCAAATTACAAACCGCGCCACCATCGCATTCAAACCCACCGCCAGGCGCGACAGTTCGTGGGTGGCGTCGCTGGTCTGTTTCGCGCCGCTGGCCGACTGGGTGGCGAGGTCGCGGATGTTGACCAGGTTGCGGTCCACTTCACGGGAGACCTGGGCCTGTTCTTCCGACGCGCTGGCGATGACCAGGTTGCGTTCGTTGATCTGGTGGATCGATTGAGTGATCTGCTCCAGGGCTACGCCCGCGGCCCGGGCCATTTCCAGGGTGCTCTGGGTGCGCTGGTTGCTCTGTTGCATCGATTGCACGGCCTGGCCGGTGCCGTTCTGGATGCCCGCGACCATTTTTTCGATTTCCTGGGTCGACTGCGCGGTGCGATGGGCCAGGGCCCGGACTTCGTCGGCCACCACTGCGAAACCGCGTCCGGCCTCCCCGGCGCGGGCGGCTTCGATGGCGGCGTTGAGGGCCAGCAGGTTGGTCTGTTCGGCGATGGCGCGAATCACATCCAGTACTTTACCGATGTCACGGCCCTGCACCGCCAGGCCTTCGATCATCGACGCGGTGTTTTGCACATCATGGGTCATGGTCTGGATCGCATCGACGGTTTCCACCACCCGGGTGCGGCCTTCTTGGGCGGCCTGGGTCGACTGGTTCGAGGCTTCGGAGGTAGACACCGCATTACGGGCCACTTCCTCAACGGCAGCGGTCATTTCGTTGACAGCCGTGGCGGCCTGTTCGATTTCGTTGTGCTGTTGTTGCAAGCCACGAGAAGACTCCTGGGTCACCGCGCTCAATTCTTCGGCCGCAGCGCCCAATTGGGTGGCTGAACCGGCGATCTGCTCGATGGTCTGGCGCAGGCTGCCCTGCATGGCGGCCAAGGCTTGGAGCAAGCGGCCGGGCTCGTCCTTGCCATCGTCGGTTATAACCTGGACCAGGTTCCCGCCGGCAATCGTGCGTGCGGCTTCCAAGGCCCGGTTGAGCGGCGCGACGATGCTGCGGGTCAGCAGCAGCGCCAGCACCACAGTGGCCAGCGCGGCAATGATCGAGACGATGATAATGCCGGTGAGGGCGCTGTTGTAGTTTTCACCTGCCTTGGCTGATGCGTCGCCGGCGCTGGCCACGCTCATCGCGATCAGCTTGTTGAGCTGCTCGCCCATCAAGTCGGTGCCTTCCTTGATCCGCGTATTAATATGAGTGCGCAACTGCTCGATCTTGTCCTGGCGCGACAGCTCCAACATTTCTTTCTGAGCTTGCAGGTATTTATCAAGCGTCGCGGAAAAAGCCTTGTACAGCTCCGCCTCTTCAGGAGAAGTCGTCAGGGCCCCATAGCTTTTGTTGGCCTTGAGCAGTTTTTCCACCAGCACGCCGATGCGGCTGTCCGCTTCCGTCAGGCTGGCCGGGTCCCGGTTGACCAGGATGCGGAACGAGAGGATGCGCATACGCAGCACGTTTTCCATCACGTTGGCGAGGTAGCCGACGCTGGGTACCTGAATCTGCTCCATGTCCAGTGACGCCTGGCGGATGACCGACATGCGATTGGCGGCGAAGACGCCCAGGATAATCACCAACAACGCAATGACGGTGAAACCGAGAAAGGCTCGGGGCGCGATGTTCAGGCTGCGTAGGGACATGGGAAGACCTCGGGGGTGGTGGAGCGTCCATGCCAAAAGCGCATCGATTGGGATAATTGTTGTACGCCTGACTGGTTATCGGCTGGGCTTTAGAGTTTTTGCAGGGGGATGTAAAAAAATATTTCCCGAGGGGTGCGTGGCAAGGAAGCTTGCTTCATTGCCACGTGTGCGGTTCCCAGCCGTTTTATCGGTGCGCCACCCGCCAGAGCCGTGCAATGTCCTCGGCGCGCTCGCTCAACAAGCGCGCGGCATCGGCACAGGCCTCTTGCAGGGTCATCGGGCCATTGGCCAAGGCAAAAGCTGCGTCGATACCATGCTCGTACAACGCCTGGTAACCCTCCCCCAGCGTGCCGGCGATGACCAACACCGGGACGCCGCGCTGGCGGGCGATGCGGGCCACGCCAAAAGGGGTTTTGCCGCGCAGGGTCTGGGCGTCGAAACGGCCTTCGCCCGTGATGACCAGGTCGGCGCCGTCGATGGCAGCGGCCAACCCAGTCAGCTGGGCGACGACATCCACGCCGGTACGAAATTGAGCGCCCAGGAACGCCTTGGCTGCGAAGCCCAGGCCGCCGGCGGCGCCGCTGCCCGGTTCGTCGCGCACATCCTTGTCCAAGGCTTGGGCGCAGTGTTCGGCGAAGTGCCCCAAGGCCCGATCAAGTTCCTGCACCTGCTCGGCCGAGGCGCCTTTCTGCGGGCCGAAAACCGCCGATGCCCCGTGGGGACCGCACAACGGGTTATCGACATCGGCAGCGATTTCGAAGCGCACTCGGGCCAGGCGTGGGTCCAGGCCACTCAGGTCGATACGCGACAGCTTCGCCAGGGCCAGGCCGCCGGGAGAGAGGGGTTGGTCGTGTTCATCCAGCAAGGCCAGGCCCAAGGCCTGCATCGCGCCGGCACCGGCATCGTTGGTGGCGCTGCCGCCGATCGCCAGGATGACGTGCCCGGCGCCTTCATCCAGGGCGGCACGAATCAACTCGCCAGTGCCATAGGTGCTGCTGGCACAGGCGTCCCGCTGGCCTGGCGGCACCAACTGCAAGCCACTGGCCTCGGCCATCTCGATGATCGCCGTGCGGCTGCTGGCCAACCAGCCCCAGCGCGCCTCGACGGGAGCCCCCAGCGGGCCTCGAACTCGGGTGCTGCGCCATTCTCCGTTGCAGGCGGCGAGCACCGATTCCACCGTCCCTTCCCCACCATCGGCCATCGGGCACTTGATCAACTGCGCATCCGGCCATACCCGGGCCAATCCCAGGGCAATGGCATCGGCGACACCCTGGGCGCTGAGGCTGTCCTTGAACGAGTCGGGGGCGATGATTATTTTCATATTATTCTCCGGTTCCGATGCACAGCATGCTGCCAGCTGAGCGCAGCCGTGACGCCGGTCTGGCGCACAAAAGACACCGGGCATTATTGTTCAATTTCACAAACACCGGTTTGGTTGGGATGCTGCAGGGGCTGGTGGCCTCATCGCGAGCAAGCCCGCTCCCACAGGGCTATTTGGCTACCTCTGGGTTTTGTGGCAACAGCTGCACTCCCAAGTACAACGCCAGCATCCCATCCAGCCGCAACGGATCGACCCCGCTGAGTTCGGCAATGCGCTCCATGCGGTAGCGCAGGCTGTTGCGGTGGATGCCCAGGGCTTCGGCGCAGGCCTGGCTCTGGCCATCGTGTTCACACCAACTGCGCAAGGTCGCGAGCAACTGGCCGTTGCTGTCCTTGGCGATGACCCTGCGCAGCGGTGCCAGCAATTCGTCCAGGGCGTCGTCGCTGCGATGGCGCCAGAGCATCACCGGCAGGCGATAACGGCTGAGGGCCAGTAACCGTGACTGGGGCAACACATCGCGTCCGTAAGCCAGCAAGTCCCCGACCCTTCGGTAGCAACGGCGCAGGCCCGCCAGCCCTTCGGCCTGACCGCCCACCGCCACGCGCGAGATATTCCAGCCCAACCCGTCGAGCTTGGCCAGCAACCGCTCATTTTCCACCGAAGCGGTCACCGGGCGGCACCAAAGCAGCGAGGATTTCGACGAGGTCAGGCACCAACTGTCGGGGTAACGCGACATCAGCCAGGCGCTCAGCGTCTCCACAGTCTGCCCAGGCCCATGCTCCAGCCCCAGTTCGAACAGATAAGGCACTCGTGATAACTGTGGCTTGAGTCCCATCTGCCGCGCTTCGTCCAGCAGGCGCGGCGAGTCCCCGGCGTCTCCCAGCAATAACGCCAGCAGATCGTCACAACGCTGGCGCCGCCATTGCTGCTCGGCCTGCTGGTTACGCTGGCCCACCAGCATTTCGGCGGTCATGCGCACCAGTTCGGCATAGGTACGCAACTGCGCAGGCTCACCCGTGATACCGAGGACGCCGATCAATCGTTGGTCAAACATCAGCGGAAGATTGATCCCCGGCTGCACGCCCTTGAGGTGAGCCGCGGTGTGCTCGTCGATTTCTACCACCCGCCCATTGGCCAGGACCAGTTGCGCACCTTCGTGCCTCGTATTGACGCGCTCGCGCTCACCGCTGCCGAGGATCAGGCCCTGGTTGTCCATGACGTTGACGTTATACGGCAGGATCGCCATCGCCCGGTCGACGATGTCCTGCGCCAGGTCGTGATCGAGTTCGAACATGGGCGGTGTTCCTTGCAAGCGGCATTATTGTTTTGAGTAGGATGCGCCACGCGATTGGTCAGGCGCACAGGGTCTGCATTCAAACCCTGTGCCCAGGCACAAAGACACGGGACCTTGGGCTGGCCGAGACTCAAGGGGCGGTCAACGTTACCCCTTGGCTCGCAAAAATCATAATAAAGAGAGACCCGCCATGTCCCAGAGCGCAGCTGCATTCCTGGCTACCCCCGACGAAAAGAATACGGTCTACAAACGCATCACCCTGCGTTTGATCCCGTTCATCTTCATCTGCTACCTGTTCAACTACCTCGACCGCGTCAACGTTGGCTTCGCCAAGTTGCAGATGCTCGACGCGTTGAAATTCAGCGAAACCGTGTACGGCCTCGGCGCCGGAATTTTCTTCATCGGCTACGTGCTGTGTGGCGTACCGAGCAACCTGGCCCTGACCAAATTCGGCCCGCGGCGCTGGATCGCCTTGATGATGGTCACTTGGGGCACGCTGTCGACCTGCCTGCTGTTCGTCACCACCCCCACCGAGTTCTATACCTTGCGGCTGTTCACCGGCGCAGCCGAAGCCGGGTTCTTCCCGGGCGTGGTGCTGTACCTCTCGCAATGGTTCCCGACGTTCCGACGGGGCCGGATCATGGCGTTGTTCATGTCCGCCATTCCGGTGTCCGGCTTGTTGGGCAGTCCGTTTTCCGGCTGGATCCTCAACCATTTCGGCGCAGGCCAGGGCGGTCTGGCCGGCTGGCAGTGGATGTTCCTGCTCCAGGGCATCCCGACGGTGATTCTTGGCGCCCTGGCGTTTTTCCTGCTCAGCGACACCTTCGCCAACGCCAAGTGGCTGACCGATCAGGAACGCGCCGTGCTCACCGCCGACCATGCCGAAGACCTGGCCAACAAGCCGAAAACCACCACCGACTCGCTGCTGGCAGTGTTCAAGAACCCGGCGATCTGGGCCTTTGGCCTGGTGTATTTCTGCATTCAGAGCGGCGTCTACGCGATCAACTTCTGGCTGCCGTCGATCATCAAGAGCCTGGGCTTCAGCGATAACCTGGTGATCGGCTGGCTGAGCGCGATTCCGTACCTGCTGGCGGCGGTGTTCATGTTGTTGGTGGGCCGCTCGGCGGATCTGCGCAAGGAACGTCGCTGGCACCTGGTGGTGCCGATGCTGATGGGCGCGGCCGGACTGCTCATCGCTGTCAATTTCGCCACCACGCCGGCCATCGCCATCATCGGCTTGTCCATCGCCACCATGGGCGCCCTCACCGGCCTGCCGATGTTCTGGCCGGTGCCCACCGCCCTGCTCAGCGCCGGCGCGGCCGCCGGTGGGCTGGCGCTGATCAATTCCATGGGCCAGATGGCCGGTTTCCTCAGCCCGTACCTGGTGGGCTGGGTCAAGGACGCCACCGGCTCGACCGACGCCGCGTTGTACGTGCTGGCGGGCGTGATTGTCTGCGGCAGCCTGCTGGCGTTGCGCATGACCCGCACCCTGCGAGCCTGACACTCTTTTTCCCTATGGGAGCGCGCTTGCTCGCGATTGCGTCAGGTCAGCCAACATCTTTATAGGCTGGTTCATCGCCTTCGCGAGCAAGCCCGCTCCCACAAGTGATTTGGGGTGTTCGAGAAATCTGTTTGATCCGTGCGCCTGTTCTGGGGTTTGATTGGGCCTTTCCCATGGATGAAAGGATCTTGTCATGAGTTACCGCACGCTAGGCCAATCCGGGTTGCAAGTCTCGACGCTGACCCTGGGCACCATGATGTTCGGCGAGCAGACCAGCACCGAGGACTCGCTGCGGATCATCGGCAAGGCCTGGGACCAGGGCATCAATTTCATCGACACGGCCGACGTGTACAGCAACGGTCGCTCCGAAGAGATTGTCGGCGAGGCGATCGCCAGCCATCGCCAGGAATGGGTGCTGGCCACCAAGGTCGGCTTCGGCCCGGCGGACGGCGTGCCCAACCGCAGCGGCCTGAGCCGCAAGCACTTGTTCAACGGCATCGAGGCCAGCCTCACGCGCCTGGGCACCGACTACCTGGACATCTACTACCTGCACCGCGAAGACCACAACACGCCGTTGCACGTCACCGTATCGGCCATTGGCGATTTGATTCGCCAGGGCAAGATCCGCTACTGGGGCCTGTCGAACTACCGTGGCTGGCGCATCGCCGAGGTGATTCGGATCGCCGACAGCCTGGGCATCGACCGGCCGGTGATCAGTCAGCCGCTGTACAACATCGTCAACCGCCAGGCGGAAACCGAGCAAATCACCGCCGCGCAGAATTACGGCCTCGGCGTGGTGCCCTTCAGCCCCCTGGCCCGAGGCGTGCTCAGCGGCAAGTACGCGCCAGACGTGGCACCGGACGCCAACAGCCGCGCCGGCCGCCAGGACAAGCGCATCCTGGAAACCGAATGGCGGGTCGAGTCCCTGCGCATTGCCCAGCAAATTCTCCAATACACCCAGGGCCGGGGCGTGGGCATCGTCGAATTCGCCATTGCCTGGGTGTTGAACAACCGGGCCGTGACCTCAGCCATCGTCGGACCGCGCACCGAGCAGCAGTGGGATTCGTACACCAAGGCGCAGGCCGTGCAGATCACGGCGGAAGATGAAGCCTTCATCGATTCGCTGGTGACGCCGGGGCATGCTTCGACGCCAGGGTTCAACGACGTTAGCCATTTCGTGCCGGGGCGAGTGCCGCGCACGTCATAATCATTCATCGAAACAACCAACGTGGCGAGGGAGCTTGCTCCCGCTGGGCCGCGAAGCGGACCCTTAAGTTGCGGCCGCTTCGCAGCCGAGCGGGAGCAAGCTCCCTCGCCACACATCAACTCGCACTTTACGGTGCTCCAACCCCATCAATAATAAGAGGCATCCGTGTCCAAAGGCATCGCTCTATCGGTCTCGGCCTCTGCCCTGTTCGCCGTCATGTATTACTACACCTCGCTGCTCTCGCCCCTGACCGGCGTGGAGATTTTCGGCTGGCGCATGCTGCTGACGATGCCGTGCATGACCGCATTCATGCTGGTTGCGCGGGAGTGGGGACTTGTCACGGCGCTGGTCCGGCGACTGATCGCCACGCCGCGGCTGCTGATCGGCGCAATGGCCTCTTCGGCGCTGATGGGCGCCCAGTTGTGGCTATTCATGTGGGCACCGCTCAACGGCTACAGCCTGGACGTATCGCTGGGGTATTTCCTGTTGCCACTGTCGATGGTCCTGACCGGCCGCATCGTCTACGGCGAACGGCTTTCCTATTTGCAAAAAGTCGCCGTGTTCTTTGCCATCCTCGGGGTGTTCAACGAGTTGTACCAAGTGGGCGGGTTCTCCTGGGCGACCTTGCTGGTGGTGATCGGCTACCCGATCTATTTCATCCTGCGCAAACGTCTCAAGACCGATAACCTCGGCGGGCTCTGGCTGGACATGACGCTGATGCTGCCCGTGGCACTCTGGTTCGTGCAAAGCGGTGAACAAGGATTCGCCGTGTTCGACCAGTACCCGTGGCTGTCGCTGCTCATCCCGTTGCTCGGGGTCATCAGCGCTTCTGCCCTGGTCTCGTACATCGTCGCCAGTCGGCTGCTGCCGTTCAGCCTGTTCGGCTTGTTGAGTTATGTCGAACCGGTGCTGCTGCTGGGCGTGGCGCTGCTGTTGGGCGAAAGCATCAAGACCGGTGAATGGCTGACCTACATCCCGATCTGGATGGCGGTGGCGGTGCTGGTATTCGAAGGGTTCAAGCATCTGGTGCGGCAGCGGCGCAGGGCTTGAGGCCTCCACCGAACCTGTGGGAGCGGGCTTGCTCGCGAAATCGGAGTGTCAGGCACCATGGTATCGACTGATACTCCGCTTTCGCGAGCAAGCCCGCTCCCACCCTGGGCCTTGTCGTTCAACAAAAAGCCCGCCCGGCATCACTGCCGGGCGGGCTTTTTTTGGGCTCAGGTATTACTCGGTCGCCAGCACGCCACGACGCACCTGGTCCCGCTCGATGGATTCGAACAGTGCTTTGAAGTTGCCTTCGCCGAAGCCATCGTCGCCCTTGCGCTGGATGAATTCGAAGAACACCGGCCCCATCAGGGTTTCCGAGAAGATTTGCAGCAACAGGCGCTTGTCGCCCTGCTCCGAAGCACCGTCCAGCAAGATGCCCCGCGCTTGCAGTTCGTCCACCGGTTCGCCATGGTTCGGCAGGCGGCCTTCGAGCATTTCGTAGTAGGTGTCCGGCGGCGCGGTCATGAAGCGCATGCCGATGCCCTTGAGCTGGTCCCAGGTCTTGATCAGGTCGTCGGTCAGGAAAGCCACGTGCTGGATGCCCTCGCCGTTGAACTGCATCAGGAACTCTTCGATCTGCCCGGCGCCCTTGGACGATTCTTCGTTCAGCGGGATGCGGATCATGCCATCCGGGGCGGTCATGGCCTTGGAGGTCAGGCCGGTGTATTCGCCCTTGATGTCGAAGTAACGGATCTCGCGGAAGTTGAACAGTTTCTCGTAGAAGCCGGCCCAGTAGGCCATGCGCCCGCGATAGACGTTGTGGGTCAGGTGGTCGATGATTTTCAGGCCTGCGCCCACCGGGTTGCGGTCGACGCCTTCAAGAAACACGAAGTCGATGTCATAGATCGAGCTGCCATCGCCGAAACGGTCGATCAGGTACAGCGGCGCGCCGCCGATGCCCTTGATCGCCGGAAGGTTCAGCTCCATCGGGCCGGTCTCGATGTGGATCGGCTGGGCACCGAGTTCCAAGGCACGCTTGAAGGCTTTTTGCGAATCCTTGACCCGGAACGCCATGCCGCATACCGACGGGCCGTGCTCGGCCGCAAAGTAAGACGCCACGCTGTGGGGTTCGTTGTTGAGGATCAGGTTGATCGCGCCCTGGCGATACAGGTGCACGTCCTTGGAGCGGTGGGTGGCCACCTTGGTGAAGCCCATGATCTCGAAGATCGGCTCCAGGGTGTTGGGAGTCGGCGATGCGAACTCGATGAATTCAAAGCCCATCAGGCCCATTGGGTTTTCGTATAGATCGGCCATGTCGGCGCCTCATTATTCTTATCAATTAACAGAAAAACGTTAGTTGCTAGTCATGTCGAGGGCATGCGGTGGCGCGCAGGAGATACCGCGAACGCTGCGGGCGAGGAAATCGCCGTAGATCAGTTGAAACCCAAGTATCTTCATTGTCGACCCAAGGCTCTCGCGGGCGAGGCTTCTGCTGCCAGAAGACGTTATTCTTATATGCGTAAATCGATTCTACACAGCGTAACCGGATTTGTCCGCCTCCTGTATCAAATCGCCTTTTCCGCCGACCGCGCAAGGGGTTTGTTGCACAGGAAAATGCCTGCCAGGATCAACCCGCCACCCAGGCACATCAGCGACGTGAACCGTTCGTCCAACAGCAGCGCTCCCAACAGCACCGCCGTCAATGGGTTGAGCGCAATGAACACACCCGAACGGGTTGCGCCGATGCGGCGAATGCCGTCGTACCAGGCGATGTACGCCAGGGCCGACCCCAACACGCCGAGATAGAGCAGGCTCAGCCATTGGCGAATGTCCAACCCGCGCAAGGGTTCGAGGCCAATCTCGCCGGTAGCCCCGCAGGCCAGCCACAACATCAGCGTACCCAGCAGAATCGACCACGTCACGGTCTGCAACGGACCCAGGCTGTCGTTCAGGCTTCTGGAAAACAGTGAGTAGACGCCCCAGCCCAGCACGCAGCCGAAAATCAACAGATCGCCGATCCAGCCCTGCGCTGCGTCCTGCAACAAGGACGGATCACGGCTGACGATCACCAATCCCGCCCCGCCGATGCACAATACGATACCCGCCACTTTCAAACGGCCCAGCCGTTCCTTGAACAACCACCAGGACGCCAGCCCGATCACGGCCGGGTTCAGGGCCACGATCAGCGAGGCCCGCGACGCGTTGATGTATCGCAAGCCATAGAAAAAGCACAGGTTATAAAAAAAGATGCCGAAGAACCCCAGCGTGGCCAATTGCAGCAACTGCCTGGCGCTGGGCCTGACCAGCGGGACCCGCGCCAGCGCAAGGAATAACAGCAGCGCGAGGCTGGCGAGCAGAAAGCGCAGGCTGGCGGCGAGCAGCGGTGCCAAGGCGTCGGACAGAATCCTGCCGGCCACGAAAGTCCCGCCCCAGATCATGGTGACCATGGCGAGCTTCAGGTAGACCGGCAGGTCTGAAGATATGGGAAGAGCTTGTTCGACCGTTTTCATGATTCACCACAGTGACGCGCATTGTGCAGATACCGTATTGTCCGACTCATGTTTAATCATCGTAAAATGAGTAATCACTCATGACCCTCACCCAACTCGAAATCTTCTCCCTGGTCGCCGAGCTGCGTGGCTTTACCGCTGCGGCCACACGACTGGGTATCGGCCAATCAGCGGTGTCCCATGCCATCAAGTCACTGGAGCAAGAGCTGGGAGTGGATTTGCTCAGGCGCCATCAATCCCACGTGGAACTCAGCGACATCGGCGAGCAATTGCTGTTGCGGGCCCGGGCCATGCTCGGCCTGGCCAACACCTTGCGCCAGGAAGCCGCCGACGCCCGTGGCATGCGCCGTGGCACCTTGCGCATCGGCTCGTTCGGGCCAACGTCTTCGATGAAGCTGTTGCCGGCCATCCTGCGACGCTACCGCGCCATGCATCCGGGTATCGAAGTGCACATCGACGAGGGGCCGGATCGGCAAGTCATCCAATGGCTGGACGAGCGGCGAATCGACGTTGGCTTCGTGGTGCTGCCCGAGGACCGTTTCGATACATTCCCGTTGTTGGAAGACCAGATGGTTGCCCTGCTGCCCACCGCCCATCCCCTCGCCGCCCAGGCCAGCCTGAGTCTCAAGGACCTGTGCAGCGATCCCTTCGTGCTCACCGAGGCCGGATCGTCGGAGCTGGTTTCGCGGCTGTTCAATGCCGCCCGGCTGACACCGAACGTGCGCTTTCGCTGCGCACAGCTGCTTAGCACCTTGGATGTGGTCCGGCGTGGCGAGGCGGTGAGCGTGGTTTCCGAAGGCTCGCTGCCGGAGGGCGACAACCCGGGTTTCGTCGCACGGCCATTGTCGCCACGAGTACCGCGGCAGATCGGCCTCGCCGTATTGGACAGCCGCCAGGCCTCCCCTGCCACGCTGGCGTTCATCGAGCTGGCCCGACAGTAATTCCGATACAACATCGAACCTGGGGGCGAGCTTGCTCGCGAAAGCGTCGGGTCAGCCAAACATGGGCCAACGGGTCCACCCAGCGGGCTCGATTGCATGGGTGCTGGAGTTGACCGAGCGCGAGCTGATCGAACCTACGCCGCTTACTCAGCAGTTGTTCAGTCAGCTCGAAACCGCCGAACAAAGTGACTACCTGGCCGCCCCATGGGGTGAACTTTCTGCAGGGTTATCAATTTGACCGCCCTATTAGCGCAGAGGATTTCATTGAGGCGGTAGCCCGACTAAATGGCATTAAGCCGCCGCCGATCTATTGACGAGCACAGGCCAACTGATAAAAAGCTCGCTCTTTGTTACATAACGAAAAAGTTACGATTTACACTTATCGGTTTAACTACTACAATTTTTTTACCTGTGATCAATAGCAGGAGATTCATTATCACCGAGTCGCTTCAAGGCGCTTGGCTTATAGCTTTGTTTGCGGTTGGTATCAGCCAAATATTCTGATTGGAGTAACGATTTTGTCCAGACTCGCTGAATTTCGTGCAGCCGAAAAGGCCCTTCAAGAACAGCTCAAGCAGCTGGAATCACTGAAGAACGATGCAGGGCTCAAGAAGGAAATCGAATTTGAAGAGAAGCTCCAGGGCTTGATGAAGACCTACGGCAAGAGCCTGCGCGACATCGTCGCGATCCTTGACCCGAACCCGTCCAAGACCAACCTGCAGTCGAACAAGCCCGTCAAGACCCGCCGTGCCCGCGTGGTAAAGGTCTACCAGAACCCGCACACCGGCGAGTTGATCGAGACCAAGGGCGGCAACCACCGCGGCCTGAAAGCCTGGAAGGAACAATACGGCGCCGCCACCGTCGATTCATGGTTGCGTGGTTGAAAGCTGCGGCGATGCAAAAAAGCCCCGAGTACATTCGGGGCTTTTTCATGGGGCTGAACTTTGGGATTAATCCCAAGGTATAACGCTGCAAGCCTTAGAGTTTCAGGCTGTTGCGTACTGACTGTATTTCATCCTGGCTTTCAACAAAGACCTGCGCCTGTCCTGCATAGGACAGCACATACGCCTTGCCCTCATTTAGTGCCGCAACGAGTGCCTGGGACAATACATGTCGTCCGTTCTGCGTGATTGTGCAAGTGGTTTCCAATGCAGTTACGCCGCCTAACATGGAAGGGTGGATTTTAGTGCACACACTTTGGTAACCGCCCTGGAAAAAATCCTTCTGGATCGACTTGCGCATTTCCAGCAACACGCCTTCCAAGTTGACCTGATGATCGGGCTCGACGGGAGTCGTGGTCAGTTCCATGACCATCACGGCGTTACCTGCCGGATCACTCTTGGTCGCCCGTTGTCGCTGGGCCGCCGGCATGCCCTGCGGAGCAGTGGCGTCGGAAGACAACGGTTCGACGATCCACCCCTGCGGCCATGTGACCTGCGGTTCGGTCGCCGGGGCACCACTGGCGACAGCGGCAGACAGCAGGACAAACAGCGAAAGGAACAGTCGAATCATTGCATGGGTACTCAGGGACGAATCGTGAAGTCTGAAGCCCGAGGCAGAACCAGGCAATAGCCACATGCGGTTTGGCGATGCCACGCCCCTTGCGTATCATGGTCGCACCTGCAAGGAAGCCGCCCAGCGCAAGCCAAGGAACCGTCGCAGCCAGGTTGCGGCGCCGTTTGCCCCACTTCATTTCCGGAGGGCCCATGAGCCTGCACGAACTCAATACTTTTCCCGGCGTCACCGCCCAACCCGACGTCGCCACGGCCAAATTCGTTTTCAACCACACCATGTTGCGGGTCAAGGACATTACCAAGTCCCTGGATTTCTACACCCGGGTACTGGGTTTCTCCCTGGTGGAAAAACGCGACTTCCCGGAAGCCGAATTCAGCCTGTATTTCCTCGCCCTGGTGGACAAGAACCAGATTCCAGCGGATGCCGCGGCCCGTACCGAATGGATGAAATCGATTCCCGGCATCCTGGAACTGACCCACAACCACGGCACCGAAACCGACCCGGCGTTCGCCTACCACAACGGCAACACTGACCCGCGCGGGTTCGGCCACATCTGCATCTCGGTCCCGGACATCGTCGCCGCCTGCGAGCGCTTCGAAGCACTGGGCTGCGACTTCCAAAAGCGCCTGACCGACGGCCGCATGAAAAGCCTGGCCTTCATCAAGGACCCGGATGGCTACTGGGTCGAAATCATCCAGCCAGCACCGCTGTAACGGGACTGATGCCCATTGGGAGCGAACTTGCTCGCGATGAAGGCAGCACATTCAGTATTGATGCAAGCTGGCCCACCGTCCTCGCGAGTAAGCTCGCTCCTACAGAATAATGGGTGATAAAAAACCCCATGAGCCAAGGCCCATGGGGTTTTGTTTTTTCCGCTGTCGGCTGCTTAGGCCGGCGCAGAGGTGCGGATCAAGTGATCGAAGGCGCTCAGCGAAGCCTTGGCCCCTTCACCGACGGCGATCACGATCTGCTTGTACGGCACGGTGGTCACGTCACCGGCGGCGAACACGCCAGGGATCGATGTTTCACCCCGGGCGTCGACGATGATCTCGCCACGGGGCGAGAGCTCGACGGTGCCTTTGAGCCAATCGGTGTTGGGCAGCAGGCCGATCTGCACAAAGATCCCTTCCAGTGCTACGTCGCGCACCTCACCGCTTGGACGGTCCTTGTAGCGCAAGCCGGTAACCTTCTGGCCATCCCCCGTCACTTCGGTGGTCTGGGCGTTGGTAATCACCGTCACGTTCGGCAGGCTGTGCAGCTTGCGTTGCAATACCGCGTCGGCGCGCAATTGCACATCGAACTCCAGCAAGGTGACATGGGCCACGATACCCGCGAGGTCGATGGCCGCTTCGACGCCGGAGTTACCACCGCCAATCACCGCCACGCGCTTGCCCTTGAACAACGGACCATCGCAGTGCGGGCAGTAGGCCACGCCCTTGTTGCGGTACTGCTGCTCGCCCGGCACGTTCATTTCACGCCAGCGGGCGCCGGTCGCCAGGATCACGGTCCGGGCCTTCAGGCTCGCACCACTGGCGAACTTGACTTCGTGCAGTGCGCCTTCCTTGCCGGGTAGCAATGCATCGGCGCGTTGCAGGTTCATGATGTCCACGTCGTACTGCTTGACGTGTTCTTCCAGGGCAACGGCCAGTTTCGGCCCTTCGGTTTCCTGGACTGAGATGAAGTTCTCGATGGCCATGGTGTCCAGCACCTGGCCGCCGAAACGCTCGGCTGCCACACCGGTGCGAATGCCTTTACGGGCCGCGTAGATCGCCGCCGAAGCCCCCGCTGGGCCACCGCCGACCACCAGCACATCAAAGGCATCCTTGGCGCTGATTTTCTCGGCCTGGCGTTCGATGCCGCTGGTGTCGATCTTGGCAAGGATCTCTTCCAGGCCCATGCGGCCCTGGCCGAAGTTCACGCCGTTCAGGTAAACGCTTGGCACGGCCATGATCTGGCGCTCATCGACTTCGGCCTGGAACAGCGCACCGTCGATTGCAACGTGGTGAACGTTCGGGTTCAACACGGCCATCAAGTTCAGCGCCTGGACCACGTCCGGGCAGTTCTGGCAGGACAGCGAGAAATAAGTCTCGAAGTGGAACTCGCCTTTGAGGGCGCGGATCTGTTCGATCACTTCGACACTGGCCTTCGAGGGGTGGCCACCAACTTGCAGCAAGGCCAGCACCAACGAAGTGAATTCGTGGCCCATGGGAATGCCGGCAAAACGCAGGCTGATATCGGCTCCCGGGCGATTCAACGAAAACGATGGCGTGCGCGCATCGGTGCCGTTGTCGAGCAAGGTAATCTGGCTGGAAAGACTGGCAACGTCTTTAAGTAACGCAAGCATTTCCTGGGATTTCGCACCGTCGTCGAGGGATGCAACGATCTCGATCGGCTGGGTGACCCGTTCCAGGTAAGACTTCAACTGAGCTTTAAGATTGGCGTCCAACATACGGGCGATTTCCATGTTTGAATTTCAGAAAAAACAACGCCCGAGCAAATCTCGCCCGGGCGTTTTTTGGGGGCGGTGCGGCTTGTTTAAGTGCGGGTGACCGCCCTCAAAGGACTCACGGTCTTAGATCTTGCCAACCAGGTCCAGGGACGGAGCCAGGGTGGCCTCGCCTTCTTTCCACTTGGCTGGGCAGACTTCGCCCGGGTGAGCGGCAACGTACTGAGCGGCCTTGACCTTGCGCAGCAGCTCGGAGGCGTCACGGCCTACGCCGCCGTCGTTGATTTCAACGATCTTGATCTGGCCTTCAGGGTTGATCACGAAGGTACCGCGGTCAGCCAGGCCGACTTCTTCGATCAGCACGTCGAAGTTGCGGGAGATCACGTGGGTCGGGTCGCCAATCATGGTGTACTGGATCTTGCCGATGGCTGGCGAGGTGTTGTGCCAGGCTGCGTGGGCAAAATGGGTATCGGTCGAAACGCTGTAGACCTCGACGCCCAGTTTCTGGAATTCGGCGTAGTTGTCGGCCAGGTCTTCCAGCTCGGTTGGGCAAACGAAGGTGAAGTCAGCTGGGTAGAAGAACACGACGGACCACTTGCCTTTCAGGTCGGCGTCCGATACTTCGACGAATGCGCCGTTTTTGAAGGCGGTAGCGTTGAACGGTTTAACTTGGCTGTTGATGATAGGCATCGATGTTTCTCCATCAGGGTTTGAAAAGTTGATGGAGGAATCTTACTCATTCATTCCCGGGCTGGCTCATTGGCAAACCTCATGTAAATGATTGGTTTTGGCTATCAGGAATCTATATAGATAGAAGAAATCTGTAGGCGCGAGAAAAGTCTCCAGCGCCTACAGATAGGGTCAGGCGGTGGGCGTACGCATGGTCACGAATTCCTCGGCGGCGGTCGGATGCACGCCGATGGTTTCGTCGAAATCACGCTTGGTGGCGCCCGCTTTCAACGCGATGGCCAAGCCTTGGACAATTTCCCCGGCATCCGGCCCGACCATGTGGCAACCCAGCACCTTATCGGTTTGGGCATCCACCACGACCTTCATCAAGGTGCGTTCCTGGCATTCGGTCAGGGTGAGCTTCATCGGCCGGAAGCGGCTTTCGAACACCTGCACCTCATGCCCCTCCTCCCGCGCCTGCTCTTCGGTCAACCCAACCGTACCGATATTCGGCAGGCTGAACACGGCCGTGGGAATCATGCGGTAATCCACCAGGCGATACTGCTCGGGCTTGAACAAACGCCGCGCAACCGCCATGCCCTCGGCCAGGGCCACGGGCGTGAGCTGGACACGACCGATCACATCGCCGATGGCCAGGATCGATGGCTCAGTGGTCTCGTATTTTTCGTTGACCTGGACAAAGCCCTTTTCATCCAGCGTGACAGCGGTGTTTTCCAGGCCGAGATTGTCGAGCATCGGCCGCCGACCGGTGGCGTAGAACACACAGTCGGTGAGCAATATGCGACCGTCCTTGAGTGTCACCTTAAGGCTGCCATCGTCCTGTTTGTCGATGCGCTCGATGTCAGCATTGAATTGCAGGTCCAGGCCCCGGCGGGTCAGTTCCTCCGCCAGATGCTTGCGCACCGCACCGTCAAAGCCGCGCAGGAACAGCTCACCGCGATACAGCAAGGACGCCTGCGCGCCCATGCCGTGGAAGATCCCTGCGAACTCCACCGCGATGTAGCCGCCACCGACGACAATCACACGCTTGGGCAGGTCCTTGAGGAAAAACGCCTCGTTGGAACTGATGGCATGCTCGCGCCCCGGAATGTCCGGGATCACCGGCCAGCCGCCCGTGGCGATCAGGATGTGCCGGGCGGTGTGGCGCTGGCCGTTGATCTCGACCTCGTTGGGCCCGGTCAGCCTGGCATGCCCCTCGTGTAGCACCACGCCGCTGTTGACCAGCAGGTTGCGATAAATCCCGTTGAGGCGATTGATCTCGCGGTCCTTGTTGGCGATCAACGTGGCCCAGTCGAAACTCGCCTTTCCCGCCGTCCAGCCATAGGCCGACGCCTGCTCGAAATCCTCAGCGTAATGCGCGCCGTAGACCAGCAGCTTTTTCGGCACACAACCCACGTTCACGCAGGTGCCGCCCAGGTAGCGACTTTCCGCCACGGCCACTTTCGCCCCGAAACCGGCGGCGAACCGTGCAGCCCGTACACCACCGGAACCGGCGCCAATCACATACAAGTCAAAATCGTAGGCCATTTCTATCTCCTTCGGCAGGCCACCAGCATACCCGCTGTTTTCACCTGAGGCAGCGATGCTGTTGGTTATGGGGGCGGAAAATGAAAAAGCCAGCTGGACTTCGCAACTGGCCTCTTGCCTGGACAGGACAGCCCCTGTGGCGAGGGAGCTTGCTCCCGCTCGGCTGCGCAGCAGTCGTCGCTTTTGGGGTCGCTTCGCGCCCAACGGGAGCAAGCTCCCTCGCCACGGGTGACTCGCTACCTAAGATTTTCCAATCGGCATAGGGGGCGGCCTTCATAGGCCGCTCCCCTGCCACACCACCCGGCATGCGGGTCCGCACCGGGCGGTTCGAGAGATTGAGGTTATGAGAGTCGCACCAGACCCAGCCTGTCGAACCATGCCACATCCAGCACTCGGTTAAGCTCAAAGCGGCTATTACGCCACCAACTACGTGAGTTAGCCGCCACTTTCCGTGCGGTTTGGGCGCTGGCCCCCAAGGCCCGCAGTTCGCGATAGATCGTCGGTCCACGCC